>DATJVF010000450.1:0-10426 GCA_035501995.1 Anaeromyxobacteraceae bacterium | reverse complement strand
AGGGGGGCCGTGTCGAGGAGCGCGCTCATCCGGCTCGGCGGGGCCGCCCTCGCCGCGCTTCTCTCCTGCGCCGCCGAGACCGCGGTCGGGCCACAGGCGCCGCAGCCGGAGGCGCTCGCGGAACCCCTGCACCCGGCCGGGGACAGGCTGCCCTCGCCGGACGATATCGCCCCGGGCCCCGAGCGCGGCGACCTCGAGCTCGCCCGGCGCGAGCTCGCCCACGCCGGGCGCGCCCGCGCGTCGGGCGACGAGGAGCACGCCCAGGCGGTCGGGCGGTCGGCCGGGGAGGCGCTGCGGGCGCTCGCCGAGCGCTACCCGGACTCGAGCTACCGGCTCGTCTACCGGCGCGAGGCGGCCGAGGCGCTCCTGGGGGCGGACGAGTTCGAGGGAGCCGCCACCCTCTTCGAGCGCCTGCGCGACGACGAGGGGGTCGACCGGCCTTACCGCGCCCAGGCGGCGCGCCTCGCCGCCGACGCCCTCAGGCGGCTCGCCGAGAGCGAGGTCCGGGCGGGCGAGCTCGCTCCGGCCGAGGTGACGAGGAAGACCGAGCTCCGGCCGCGCGAGCCGGCCGGCACCTGGAAGCGCTTCATCGAGGCCACCGACGCCTACCTGCGGGTCGAGGAGGAGGACCCCGCCCCGGGGGCCGCCCGGGAGGCCGCCTCGCTCGCGCTCCTCGCGGCCCTCGCCACCTACGCCCACGACGAGGTGGAGGAGGCGCAGGGCCGGCTGGAGGAGCTCTTCCGCCGCTTCCCCCTCACCGCGGCGGCGGTGGAGGGGGTGGGACCGTACCTGCAGACCTTTGTCGCCCGCCGGGACATGGCCGCCTACGCCGCGGCGGTGGAGAGGATGCGGGGGCAGCTCGAGGCGGACCGGCCGCGCGCGGCAGAGCTCGCGAAGGCCGCCGAGGCGACGCCGGAGGAGCGCAGCCTCCCCGCCCGCATCGACAGCGTGCTCGAGCAGCTGGCCGGCGAGCGCGACCGGATGGAGTTCGCGGCGGCCATGGACCTGCTCCGCGGCGGCAAGCCGCTCGAGGCGGCCGCCGCCTTCGAGCGCTACGCCGAGAGCCACCCCGACGCGCGGGACGCGCCGGCCGCTCTCCACGACGCCGGGGTGGCCTACGGACGCGCCAAGCAGCCGAGGAAGGCCCAGGCGGCGCAGCAGCGGCTGCTCGCCCGCTATCCGGACGCCGCCGAGGCCGGCCCTGCCACCCTGGCGCTCGCCACCCTCCGCCTCGACGCCGGCGACGGGCCGGGGGCGGCCCAGCTCTACCAGCGCTACCTGCGCCGCTGGCCGGAGGGGGAGGAGCGCTGCCTCGCCCTCGTGAACCTGGGCGCGGCCCAGGAGCAGGCCGACCGGCCCCTCGAGGCGGCCGCCCGCTACCTCGCCTTCGGCCGCGACGCCCGCTGCGCCGACGAGGACCCGAGCACGGCCGCCCGGGCCCTCTCGACGTCCGGGCACCTCTACCTCGAGGCGGGCCGCAAGGAGGAGGCGCGCACGGCCTTCCGCCAGCTCGTGCAGCTGAAGGGCCACCTCGACGCCGAGGCGCAGGCGCAGCTCGACGAGGCGCGCCAGCAACTCGAGAGCCTGCGTTGAGCGCGGGGCGGACAGGTTCGGTCGAGGGGCGGCTCGGGGCCCTCGCCCGCGAGATCGTCTCCTGCCGGCGCTGTCCCCGCCTCGTCGCCTACTGCGAGGAGGTGGCGCGCGCCAGGCGGCGAGCCTACCGCGACGAGGCCTACTGGGGCCGGCCGGTGCCGGGCTTCGGCGATCCGGCGGCCTCGCTCCTCTTGGTGGGCCTCGCCCCGGGGGCCCACGGGGCGAACCGCACCGGCCGCATGTTCACCGGGGACGGCTCGGGGGACTTCCTCTACGCGGCCCTCCACCGGGCCGGGCTGGCGGCCAAGCCGCGCTCGGAGCGGCGCGGCGACGGTCAGAGCCTCTCGGGCTGCTTCGTCTCCGCCGCCGCCCGCTGCGCGCCGCCCGCCAACCGGCCGAGCCCGGAGGAACTGGCCGCCTGCGCGCCCTTCCTCGACCGCGAGATCGCGCTGCTCCGGCCGCGGGTGGTCCTGGCCCTCGGGGCCGTCGCCTTCGCGGCCGTCCTCGGCGCCTTCGCGCGGGCGGGGATCGCGCTCCCGCGGCCCAGGCCGCGCTTCGCGCACGCCGCTCGGGTCGCGCTGGCGGGGGCGCCGGTGCTCCTCGCGAGCTACCACGTCTCGCGGCAGAACACCCAGACCGGCCGGCTCACCCCGGCCATGTTCGACGCGGTGCTCTCCCGCGCGGTCGCCGAGGGTGCGGCGGGCCGGCCAGCCCTCTAGGGAGACGCATGCCCTACCTGTTCTTCGTCTCCCTGGTCTGGGCGGCCTCCTTCGGGCTCATCAAGCGCTACCTCATCTTGGTCGACCCCGACCTCGTCAACGCCGTGCGGCTCGTCCTCACCTTCCTCGTGTTCGCGCCGTTCCTGCGCGTCCGCGGGGTGGGCACGGCCCGCCTCCTCGAGCTCGCCGCCATCGGGGCGGTCCAGTTCGGCGCCATGTACGCGCTCTACACCCGCTCCTACGGCGTCCTGAAGGCCCACGAGGTGGCGCTCGCCACCGTCATGACCCCGCTCTACGTCACGCTGCTCGACGACCTCCTCGAGCGCCGGCTCCGGCCGGTCTTCCTGGGCTGCGCGCTCTTGGCGGTGGCGGGCACCGGGGTGAGCCTGGGGGCGGTACGGCTGGGCGGTGCGCCCATGCATGGCCTGGCGCTCGTCCAGCTGGCGAACCTCTGCTTCGCCGCCGGGCAGGTCTGGTACCGCCGCCTCATGGCGCGCCGGGGCCCGCTCGCCGAGCGACGGGCCTTCGCCTGGTGCGCGGCCGGCGCGGCCGCGGTGGCGGCCGGCCTCGCCCTGCCGCGTGCGACGGGGGCGCTCGGGGAGCTCGGGCCGACCGAGCTCCTCGTGCTCGCCTACCTCGGGGTGGTGGCCTCCGGGCTGTGTTTCTACCTGTGGAACCTCGGGGCGCGCCGGGTGAACACCGGGGTCCTGGCGGTCACGAACGACCTCAAGATCCCGCTCGGCATGGCGGTGTCGCTCCTCGTCTTCGGGGAGCGGGCGGACTGGCCGCGGCTCGCGCTCGGCGGCTCCCTCATCGTCCTCGCCTGGTGGATCGCCGCGCGCCAGGGGCGCGAGGTGGCCGAGGCGGTCTAGAGGGGCGGTCCCGGCCGGTCGGCTAGAGGCGCGCGAGGAGGAGCTCCGCCGCGCGCTCGGCCCCGGCGAGGTCCGGGGCCTCGGGCCAGGGCAGGGCGAGCACCCGCTCGACCGCCCGGGCGAGGCGCCCCTGCGCGACCTCGGCGTGCGTGACGTGGAGGCAGGGCAGGTAGCGCGGCATCTCGCGCACCATCACCGGGTACTCGGGGAAGTCCCCGCGGTCGGTGTAGAGGAGCCGCGTGCCGGCCCCCACGGCGTCGGTGACGATGCCATACCCCGGCTTCGTCACCACCACCTCCACCGCCCCCACGACGTCGGGGTACTCGAGGCCCAGGCGGGCCAGGCGCTCCTCGCCGAGCTCGCCCGGGAAGAGGTAGCGCAGGTCCTTCTCCCCCCCGAACTCGGCCGGGGAGAGGCCGGGCAGGCCGATCCCGCCGAAGGAGAGGAGGACCGAGGTCCGGCCGTCGAGCCCCAGGCGCCGGCGGGCCTCGGCGCGCGGGACCCGCGGCCGGCGCGCCACCAGGCCGACCGGCCGGCGCCGGGCGAAGGCCGGCATCTCGCAGGCGAAGGGTAGCTCGAGCAGGAGCTCGGCCGAGGCGTAGGCGCGGGCCGCCAGTTCGGCCGAGGCCATGAGCGCCGGCTGGCGCGGGGCGAGGTGGCGGTAGATGGCGTCCCAGGAGAAGTTGGCGAGGGCCAGCGCGGGCACGCCGGCCCGGCTGGCGGCGGCGAAGGCGAGCGGCGGGACGTCGCCGAGCACGAGGCGGGCCTTGGCCCTCGCGAGGAAGGCGGCCTCCTCGGCCACCCGCGCCTCGAAGCCCTCCTCGAAGGCGCGGCAGCGCAGGGCGGTGGCGGCCTCGTCGATGCGGAGCGCGTCGTGCTGGACCAGGCCCACGTCGCACTCGACCCGGCGCAGCCGCACCGGCTCGAGGCCGGCGCGGGCGAGGAGCCACTCGGGCAGCGCGCTCGCCACCGCGATGGGGAGCTCGGGCCGCCGGGCCCGCACGGCCCGCAGCACCTCCAGGGTGCGGGTGGCGTGGCCGAATCCGTGGCCGGAGAGGTAGGCGACGAGCACCGGGGGCCCCCTAGAAGAACAGGTAACGGAGGGTGAAGTTCGTCACCCACGACGTGCCGTCCTGCAGGGCCGGAGTGAGGATGCCCCCGATGCCGAAGGGGTGGCCGAAGTGGAGGCGGAAGACGAGCGGGCCGAAGATGAAGTTCACGCCCAGGACGCCGGTCAGGGTACGGGCGTCGAGGGCGCCGAAGTCGCTGGGCGGGCGGGTGGGGTCCTTGACGCTCGCCCCGGGCACGGTGTCGACCCGGTCGAACACCCCCCCGAAGTCCATGGCCACCACGCCCTGGAGGTACTCGAAGAAGCCGAGGTGGATGATGGGGTCGAGCGGGAACTGGAACTCGGCGTTGGCCACGTAGTAGTGGGTGCCGATGAGGTAGGCGGTGTCGGCCGGCGAGTAGCCGCGCAGGTTGTCGGCCGAGGAGAGCCACCAGGTGCGCTCCCAGGTCCGGCTGGTGGCGTCGGGGGCGAAGCTCGCCCCGGCGGCGAAGCGCAAGGCGAGCCGGGCGCGCCCGATGACCGGCCAGTACTGCTCGGCGTCGAGGCGCAGGTAGCCGCTCAGGGCGCTGCGGCCGGGGTAGTAGTTGCCGCCGAGCTCCACCCACAGCGAGTTCCCCGCCAGCGGCCCGGTGAAGGGATCGTAGCGGAGGGTGTCGTAGCCGTAGCGCACCGCCGGGCCGAGCTGGGGGTTCACCCCGCTGTTGGCCGCCTGCCACGCTGCGGCCTGGTCGCTCGGCACCCCACCGCAGGGGTTGCCGGTGGCGGCGCTGGCGTCGGTGAGGCAGTAGCGCTCGACCGCGCCGGCCGAGAGCTCGAACTCCAGGCGGCGGAAGCGGTCGAGGGGGAGGCGCAGGGTGGCGAAGGCCCCCACCTCGCGCTGGTTGAAGGAGAGGTTCGAGTCGCTGGCGTCGGCGGTGGGCCAGTCCCAGTTGTAGACGCCGAAGTCCCAGGGGAGGCGCCCCTCGCGGCTCTCGAAGACCGCGATCCCCTCGGTGAAGTCGAAGGAGTTGTAGACCGACACGTCGAGGTAGAGCAGGTGGTCGCGCAGGACGTCGGCGAAGAGGGCGGCGGCCTCGCCGGCCACCCCGCCCCCGCCCCCGCCGCCGAAGAGGATCCCGGCCTCGGGGCGCCAGTTGCTCCACCGGTAGGCCGAGTAGCTCGGCAAGGTCTGCGGGAACTCGGCCCGGGGGGCCGCGAGCGGCGGCGAGGCGGCCGCCGCCACCTCCTCGGGCGGCTCGGAGAGCCAGGCGAGGCGCGGCGCCTCCACGAGCCGGAAGCGGCCGCGGTAGAAGGTGCTGGCGTACAGGCCTCGCCCGCCCGCGGCGAGGGCCGGCGCCGCGAGCCCGGTGGCGAAGTCGGTGAGCCGGTGCACCTCTCCGCCCTTGAAAAGGTAGAGGTCGGGCTTGCCCGAGGCGGTGCTCGAGAAGTACACCGAGCCGTCGGCCTGGGGGCGGGGGTGGCCGTCGTTCCAGTCGCCGGTGGTGAGCCGGGTGCGGGCAAGCGTCGCGAGGTCGAGGCGGAACAGGTTGAAGCGGCCGTGGTCGGTACCGTCGGAGGCGAAGTAGAGCCCGTCCGGCCCGAAGGCCAGGTCGCGCTCGGCGTAGGGGTCGTCGGTGAGCTGGCGGGCGGTCCCCCCCTCGGTGGAGACGACGTAGATGTCCTCCTGGCCCGCGTCGGTGAGGCCGACGAAGGCGAGCTCGCGCCCGTCGGGCGAGAAGGCCAGGTCGGAGAGGGCCACGAACGCCCGGCCGGCCGGGTGCCGGAGCGGGAGGCGCCGGCGCTTGCCGAGGTGGATCGCGGAGGGCTTGAGCTCGCCGGGCTCGCCGGCCTTGCCCGGCGCCCGCTTGGAGGGCTCGTAGCGGTAGGGCGTCAGGTAGAAGGTGTCCCCCGGGCCGTCCTGGGCCGCGAAGGCGATCTCGCCGGCGCTCACGGCGAGGATGCTGTGCTCGATGGGGTGGAGCGACTCGACCCCGGGCTGGTTGTCGGCCGCCACCTCCACCGCCTCCTTGGGGAAGCGCGGGTCCATGAGGAAGAGCTTCACCCGCCCGGCCTCGCGGTCGAGGCCGCGGAAGAAGACCACCTGGCCGTCGGGGGAGACCTCGAAGGCCTCCACCTCCAAGGGCGCGTCCCGGATCTCGCGCAGGGCCGGGAGGTCCTGCCGGGTGTGGGCGTACTCGGGGAAGTAGCGCTGGCGCAGCCAGGCGCGCCAGCGCGCGTCCACCTGCTCGAGCGGCTCGTTCAGGGCCCGCTGGACGAGGGCCGGGAATCCCCCGCGGTTCGGGAGGGTGGCGGCCTCGAGGAAGCCCTGCACGCGCTCGCGTCCGTAGACCTCGGCGATGAAGGCCACCCGGGCCTGGCCGAGCTTGTAGGTGGGGATGTAGCCCTGGTAGCGGTCGTCCTCGAAGGAGAGCACCTCGTAGTGGGTCTCCGGGTCGGGGTTCCAGACGAGGTCGCGCAGGAACAGGTCGCTCTCCGGGTCGAGGCCGCCGCGGGCGTAGTACTCGGCCAGGCCCTCCTGGAACCAGAGCGGGAGCAGGTCCATGGCCGAACCGGCGCCCTCGTCGCCGGCGAGGTCGAAGAGCTTCTGGATGGCGAACTGGTGAGCGAGCTCGTGGGTGCAGACCTCGCGGAAGAGCTCACGGTCGCCGAAGTAGGGCAGGGACATCTTGAGGTCGCGGGGAGAGGTGACCCCCAGGGTCCCCTCGGTGACCTCGAAGACGTTGGTGGTCTGGAACTCGCGCTCGGAGGCGTAGAGGATGAAGGGGATCTGGCGGGTGGGGGTGTAGTGGAACTGGTCGACGAGCCGGAGGTAGGCGTTGCGGATGACCGGCAAGGCCCGCTCGGCCACGTCGCGCTCGCGGGCGTAGAAGTAGAGCCGGATACCGCCCTTGCCGCCCGAGGGCGAGGCGACGTCGTAGTGCCGCCAGTCGAAGGCGTACCAGGAGACGAGGTTCTGGCCGGGGTGCTCCGGCAAGACGAAGGTCTGCTCGAGGCCCCCGTCGCCGAGGGGCCGGCGAGGGGTGCGCAGCCGCGAGAGCTGGTCGAGGTTGCGCAGGGCGTCGCCGATGGTGGGGTGGGCGCTGCCCGAGAGGACCTGGCCCCGGGCGATGCCGCCGAGGAGGAGGGCGAGGAGCAGGATCCTGGCAGTCGACCTGATCACGGGGTTAGGGGGTGGCACCGAAGAGGGGGTGCACGAGGGCGATGGCGGCCGTCTCTCTCCCTTCTCGCAGGCGCGGCGCCAGGGCCCGCGCCCGCTCGGAAAGACGGTATCTCACTCCCGGCCGACCGCGTAGCGCCGGCCGGAGAGCCGTAGCACGAACCGCCCTTCCGCGCCCTCTTCCTCCTCCAGGGCGAGGCCGAGGTCGACCTGGGCCGACCGGCCGAAGCGCGCCCGGTGCCCTCCCGCCTTGACCCGGCAGTGGAGGACCCCGGCCCGGTCGAGGGTGAGGGTCTCGGGGTCTAGCGGCTCCACCGCCCCGTCGGAGAGGTGGAGGAGGATGAGGCCCTGCTCGAAGGTCACGCCCCGGACGCCGTAGGGGGCGTCCGCGAGGGCCACGTAGCCCACCTCCCTCCCGACCTGCACCGCGTAGCGGCCGTCGGGGCCGACCCGGAGCGACCGCCACAGGACCTCGAGCGTCCGCGGGTGGGTGATGGGCTCACCCCGGTGGCACAGGTGCCCCTCGAGGTCGATGGAGAGCCCGCTCTGCGAGCGGAGGAGCTCCAAGGCCTCGTCGGTGGGCGCCATGGCGCTCTTGTAACGCGCCCTCGCGCCCGCGCATGAGCGGGGCGGCTTGCGCGAGGAGGGGGCGGCCCTTAGGAAGGGCGCCATGCCGCCTGCCCGCGTGGAAGCCTTGGTGCGCATCCGCTGCGCCTCGCCGGGGGACGAGGCGCGCTGCCGCCGCCTCCTCGAGGCGGCCGGGATGGGCCCGGAGGCGGTCCTGACCCGGCTCGTGGTCCGGGGGGCCGATCCCGACCAGGTGAACCGGCTCCTCGTGGCCGGGGGAGCCCAGGGCCGGGTGGTGGTGCGCGAGCAGCTCGGCAAGGTCATCGGCTGGCTCATCGACCGTCAGGGCGCCCTCGAGGGCCGCGCGCGCAACGTGAAGAGCCTGGTCGAGCGGGTCCTCGCGGAGGGCGGCCTCGCCGGCCGCTACGCGCCCAAGGGCGACCCGGACCTCCTCGAGGCGGCCCGCGCGCTCCACGAGCGGCTCATGGCGGGGCGGGCTCCCTTCGTCGCCTGGGACGAGTTCGTGGGCCTGTTCTGCGACGAGCGCGCGGACTGAGCCAGGCGCCTCTTCCTTCGAGGTGGCCGCCGTAGAGGTGGTAGCGGGTCTCGTGGGAGGAGACCGAGAACGAGGTGAGATCGATCATCTCGAGCAACCACTTCGGCTCGACCTTCACGAAGTGCACCTTCTCGAAGCGCGGCAGGGGGGCCCTAGACCATGGCAACGGTGGCGCCCTTCACCCTGCGCTGGGGCTTCTGGGCACGGTGAGGAGGTTCAGGCCTTAGCCGCCCGCGAAGGCGAGGGCGCCCCAGGTGTTCACCGCCACCCCGGCGAGGGCGAGGAGCGCGAAGAGCCGGCCCATCCGGTGGCCCCCCACGGCGAGGAGGAGAAAGAGGTAGGGGGTGTAGTCGAGGCTGAAGCGGTAGCCGAACTGCACGTAGCCGGTGTTCTGGTAGAAGAAGCCCGGCAGCGCGGTGGCGGCCGCGGTGAGCCAGAGGGTCCCGTGGAGTCGCGGGCGCGCTTTCGGCCACGGCAAGAGCGCGAAGAGCGGGGTGGTGAGGAAGAGCGACATGCCGTCGGGGTCGTAGGCGAGGTGGCCGTTCTCGAGGTGCGGCAGGCGGGTGAAGGCGGCGTGGAGCTGGCGCTCGAGGTAGTGGAACGAGAACAGCCCGTAGCGCCGGATGTCGGCGTTGACCCGGTTGTGGAAGAAGTGGGCGTGGCCGAAGTCGGTGGGCGACCCGAAGCGGACCAGGTTCAGGTAGGCCGCGAAGGCGAAGAGCGGGGCGGCCCCGGCCGCGAAGAGGAGGAGCCGCCGCAGGCGGGAGGGATCGAGGTAGCTCGACCTCCGCCGGGCCATGACCGCGAGCTCCCCGCCGTCGGCGAGGAGCTCGGCGAGGAAGAACACGCCCGAGAAGAGGAGGGGGGTGCGGCTGATGGCGGCGAAGCCGAAGGCGATCCCGGCGAGGAGCGGGTGGGCGGCCCGGTGGGCGGCGAGCAGGTAGAGCGAGGTGGCGGCGACCCCCAGGACCTCGGCCGTGTACCAGACCTCGCCGCGGATGGAGCAGGAGAAGGCCAGCGTCCCGAAGGCGAAGAGGAGGGCCAAGAGGGCGTTCTCGCCGCGCGCGCGCGGGCTGTCGCCTGCGGCGCTGAAGCGCTCGAGGACCTTGAAGAAGAGGAGCACGTTCACGGCCGCGCACAGCACCGTGAAGGCCACGTCGGGGAAGGCGAGGCCGAACAGCGCCACCCCGGGGAACATGAGGAGCGCCGGGCCGGGAGGGAACGAGACGTACCAGCGATCGCCCACCCGGGCCCAGTCGTTCAGGTCGGGCGGCGGCCGGCGCAGCGCGAGCTGGCCGTGGAGCCAGGCGTCGGCCTGGTAGATGAAGTGCGGCGCCCGCGACGGCTCCAGCAGCGCGCGGCCGGCGAAGAGCGCCAGGAGGGCGAGGGAGAGGAGGAAGAGGCCGAGCTCCAGCCGGTGGGCGGCGAGAGCGTCGGCCCACCGCAGGACGAGGCGACCCGCGCGCGACGAGGAGGCCATCAGCGCAAGAGGAGCCTCAGCTGGTTGAGCGCGGTGTAGGCCGCGGTCAGGCGGACGCGGCGCCGGTCGCCGAAGAAGTGGTGCTCGGAGCTCCTCGTCCCCTCCGGGCCGGCCACCGCCAAGTGGACGGTCCCGACCGGCTTCTCGGGCGTGCCGCCGTCCGGCCCCGCCACCCCGGTGACCCCGATCCCCCAGGTGGCCGAGCCGCGGCGGCGCGCCCCCTCGGCCATCGACCGGGCCACCACCTCGGAGACCGCGCCGTGGCGCAGGAGGTCCTCGGCGGGCACCTCGAGCAGGGCCATCTTCACCTGGTTGGCGTAGGCGACGAGGCCGAGGTCGAAGACCTTCGAGGACCCCGGCACCGAGGTGATCTTCTCGGCGTTGAGTCCGCCGGTGCAGCTCTCGGCGAGCGC
>DATJVF010000449.1:0-3235 GCA_035501995.1 Anaeromyxobacteraceae bacterium | reverse complement strand
CCGTCGGGAGGAGGATGCGCGCCCGCAGGTTGCGGTCCAGGCTTCGCCAGATGGAGGCGAGGTATCGCATGGCTTGGGTGAGCTGCCCCAGCCGACGCAAGGACCGGACCACACTGCGCGTAAGGACCCGATTGCGGAATCAACCCCATGAGGCCTTGGAGACAGGCCGGATTCCGGAATGGCGTGACGAAACGGTGGCGCCCCGGCGGGCGAGAGAGTTGCGCGTTTCGCCCCAGGGAAACCTGGGCGCGCAACCTTTGCGCGCCTCGATTCCGGGCAGCGTGGTCAGTCGCTCGTGAGGCCGAAGATCTCGACCGCGGCGGCCATGAGCCTCTCGCCACCCGCACCGGCCGTGCCGGCCTCCTTGAGGCGCAGGCTCGGGACGTGGAGCAGCTTCGCCACGAGCGCATGGGCCATGGCGTCGAGCCGGCTCTTCACCTCCGCGTCGGCGCCGATGCGCTTCACGGTTCGGTCGACCTCCTCGCGGGCGATGGCGGAGGCCTTCGTGCGCAGCGCCTTGATGATGGGGGCCGCCCGGCGCTCCTCGCGCTCCCGGCTCCAGCGCAGGGCTTCCTCGTCCACGATGGCGCGCGCCTGCGCGAGGGCCCGGGCGCGCTCGGCCCGCGCGCGTTCGGTGACCTGGGCCAGATCGTCGACGTCGCAGAGCCAGACGCCCTCCTCCTCCCCGCAGGCCGGGTCGAGCGCGCGGGGCACGGCCAGGTCGACGAGCACCAGATCGCGCCCCCGCCGCGCCTTCATGGCGAGGGCGAGCCCCCCCGGCGAGAGCGCCTCGGGGGCCACCGGGGCCGCCGAGATGACCACGTCCGCCGACAGGAGCTCCTCCCCGAGCGCGGCCTCCGGCCGGGCGGTACCGTCCACCTCGCGCGCCAGCGCCTCGGCGTTCGACAGGGTGCGGCTCGACACCGCCAGGAGCGCGCCCTGCTCCCTGAGGTGCTTCGCCGCCACCCGCGCCATCTCGCCGGCCCCGAGCACGAGCACGCGCCGGCCGGCGAGGGCCCCGAGCACCTTCTCGGCGATGGTGGCGGCGGCGCTCCCCCAGGACACCCCGGCCCGCCCGATCTCGGTCTCCGTGCGCACGCGCTTCGCCACCTGGTAGACGCGCTCGAAGACCGCGTCCAGCTCCTTGCCGCTCACCCCGGCCTCGATCGCCCGCTGGTGGGCCTCCTTCACCTGCCCGAGGATCTGGGGCTCGCCCAGGACCGCGGACTCGAGGCTCGCGGCCACCGCGCACAGGTGCCGCAGCGCGTCGTCGCCGTGGATCTCGAAGGGCGGGGGGGAGCCCGGACCGGCCCGCTCGGCGAGCGCCTGCCCGAGGGCGCGGGCGGCCGCGGCGGGGCGGGAGCTCGCGGCGTAGATCTCGACCCGGCAGCAGGTGGAGAGGAGGACGAGCTCGTCGACGCCGTCCACCGCCGCGTAGCCGGCGAGGGCCGCCGCCCAGGTCTCTCGCTCCACGGCCAGGCGCTCGCGTTCCGCGACGCCGACGCTCTTGTGGTCCTGACCGACGACGAGGAGCACGGCCACTCCCCTTGTTCGAGGCTCGTGGCCGCCCACAGCAATCGACGTGCCTCGCGCCAGGGTCGCCATATCGCAGGGCTTTGCCGGCGGCCCACCCGGCCCGCCCTGCGCAACGCTTGCGCTCTCGCCCCTCCGCCGCGGCGGCCGGGCGAAAGCGGTGCACCGCGACCTCTAGGCGACCGCGCCGGCCCGCCAGCCGAGGGGGCCCTCGGCCTCCGGCCCGGGTCACGGGAGAGCTTCGTCGCGCGGGGGCGCCCTTCAGGACTCGATGCGGATGACGCCCAGCTTGAGCGCGTAGCGGACGAGCTCGGTCCGGTTGTGCAGGTGGAGCTTCTCCATCACGTGCTCGCGGTGGGACATGGCGGTCTTGACGCTGATGCCGAGGACGTCGGCGGTCTCCTTGTTGCTCTTGCCCTCGGCCACCAGCCGGAACACCTGCTTCTCGCGATCGGTGAGGGCCTCGTAGGGGTCGCCCCCTTCCCCCTTCGGCCCGGCCTCCTCCATCGCCGCCCGCGCCACCTCAGGGTCGAGCACCAGCCCGCCGCGGTGGACGGCGCGGATGGCGCCGACGAGCTCGCTGCCGGCGGACTTCTTGAGGACGTAGCCCGCCACGCCGGCCTTGAGCAGCCGCCGCACGTACTCGCGGTCCTCGTACTGCGACAGGATCAGCACCCGGGTGCGCGCCCCTGCCTTGCGCAGCTCGAGAGCTGCCTCGAGCCCGCCGAGGCCGGGCATGGCGATGTCCATGAGGACGATGTCCGGGTCGAGGCGCTGGCAGGCCGCGATGGCCTCCCGGCCGTCGGCGGCCTGGCCCACCACCTCGATGTCCTCGGTCCCGGCGAGCAACGCCCGCACGCCCTCGCGCAGGATGGCGTGGTCGTCGGCGATGAGGACCCGGATCTTGCTCACGGCGTCCCGGAGCTTATCCGCGGCGCCTCGCCCTGGGAAGGCGGCGAGGTGGGCTCGGCGGGGATGGGCACCCGCACCTCCACCCGCGTGCCGTTGCCGGGCGAGGACTCGATGACCGCCGTTCCGCCGAGGAGCTCCGCCCGCTCGCGGATGCCGAGCAGCCCGTAGTGGGGCCGGTCGGCCGGCGCCAGCTTGGGGTCGAAGCCCTGCCCGTCGTCCTCGATCTCGACGCGCAGCTCGTCATCCTCCACCGCCAGCTGGATGAGCACGCTGTCGGCCCGGGCGTGGCGGAGCACGTTGTTCATGGCCTCCTGGCCGATGCGGAAGAGCGCGATGGCGATCTCGGGGGGCAGCCGGCGCTCGAGCTCGCCGATCTCGCAGCGCACGGCGAGGCCGCGCCCGGCCAGGTAGCGCTCGGCGTACCAGCGCAGGGCCGAGAACAGGCCCAGGTCGTCGAGCACCGCCGGGCGCAGGTCGAGGATGAGCCGGTGCACCTCCTCGAGCGTGCGCACCGCCAGGGCCTTCACCTCGTCGAGGCGCGGCTTCGGGCCGCCGATCTTGAGGGCGGTCGCCGCGCTCTCGATACCCATGACGAGCACCGCCAGGCTCTGGGTGGTCTCGTCGTGCAGCTCGCGGGCGATGCGCTTGCGCTCGTCCTCCTGGGCCGTGATGACGGTCCGCAAGAGCCGCTGCCGCTCGGCGTCCCGCTGGCGGAGCCGCTCGTTCGCGTCCGCGAGCTCGGCGGTGCGCGCCGCCACGCGCCGCTCCAGGAGCTCGTTGGCGCGCGCCA
>DATJVF010000448.1:0-4104 GCA_035501995.1 Anaeromyxobacteraceae bacterium | reverse complement strand
CGGAGGCCGGAGCCCCTCGCCGCCGGCGAGCCGGCCTCGAGCGTCCCTCTAGCGTCCGTCGGCCGCCCGGGCCCGAGCGTGCGCGCCCGCGCCGGCGGCCTCCTTCGACGCCTTGGGCGGCCTCGCCATGAGCGCCGGGCTCGCGTACGCCTCGTCGTCGGTCACCTCGCGCGCGAGGTGAGGGAGGAGCCAGTCGGGCAGGGGCGCGTCGGGCGCGTCCTCGGGCCAGCGCACCTCGGCGAGGACGAGGTCGCGATCGAGGAAGCGGTCGAGGTCGATCTCGAGCCCGCCCTCCACGAGGTGCCGGCGCTCCTTCTCGAGGCGGTGGCCCTTGGTGAGCGGCCAGAGGGCGTCGAAGAGCTCCCGCGTGGTCTCCTCCTCGATCTCGCGGGGCCCCGGCACGAGCGTTCGCCAGAACCGTTCCCCCTCGGGTCCGCGCCGCCTTCCGATCCGCTCGCGGAGGCGCGAGCCCGGCACGAGCCCCTCCCGCACCTCGAACAGGAGCGGCGTCCCCGAGGGCGCTGGATGGCCGGTCAGGAGGTAGCGGCGCCGCCGCTCGAGCCTTCCCCCGGCCCGCGACTCGAGGGCCTCGACCAGGGGCGCGACCAGGCTCGAGAGGGCGCGCAGCCCGGCCGGTGCGAAGGCCTTCCCGAGCTCGGCGAAGAGGGCGTCGCGCCGCGCCCGCACGGCGTCGGCTAGGGCGAGCAACCCTGGGCGCGGGCTCGGCGGGAGGCGGGCCGGCGCCCCAGGCGCGTAGAGGGCGCGCGCCCTCTCGGCGGCGCAGTCGACGAGGGCCGCCACGATCTCGCTGGAGAGCACGTGGCTGTCGTGCAAGTTGCCGAGCAGGTCCTGGAGCGCCTTCAGGCGGCGGACCGCCGGCTGCGCATCGGTGCGCGCGGGGCCCCGCAGGGGCTCGAGGAGGTAGCGCAGCCTCTTCGCCGCGATGCGCGCGCGGTGGACGCGCTCCTCGTCGGCCGCCCCCTCGATGGCGGAGAGGTCCCGCTCGAGGGCCTTCACGTGCTCGGCGATCAGGCGCGCCAGCACCCCGCCGAAGGGGCCGCCGCCCTTCCCCTCCTCCACCGTGGCCCGGTAGGTCGTGAGCCGCCCGGCGAGGCGCGCGGAGAGTCGCGCGTAGCCCTCGAGGAAGCGCGTCCGGTCGGTCTCGTTCCCGAGCCGAGAGCGGTAGCGCTCGACCAGGAAGTCGATCCCGGTGGGCCTGCGGCGGCCGAGGTGGCGGCGCTCCCCGGCGAGCCAGGCGAGCTGGACCTCGGCGTCCCGGGCGGCGTTGGTGGCCTGGGCGATCTCCCGCAGCTTGCGCAAGGACTTCTTGGAGAGGCTCCCCGCGAGAAAGGGCCGGAAGGCGCGCAGGGTGGAGCGCAGGCGGCGGAGCCCGACCCGAAAGTCGTGCAGGGCCTCCTCGTCCTCGCCCTGCGCCAGGCGGCGGGCGGCGAGGTCGCACTCGGCGAGGAGCTCGAGCGCGACGAGCCGCGCCCCTTGCTCGACCGGGCGATCGATGACGCTCTCGTCGATTGGCATGGAGAAGCTCTGGGCGGCCCCCTCGCGCGGATGCTGCTCGTGCACCGCCCGAGCGTCGCCGACCCGCTTGGGGGTCGCCAGCGCTACAGCATCGCCCTCCGCAGGTCGGCGAGCACCGCCGAGAGGTAGCTCGTGAAGCGGGCGGCCGTCGCCCCGTCCACCACCCGGTGGTCGTAGGAGAGCGAGAGCGGGAGCATGAGGCGCGGCACGAAGGCGCTCCCATCCCAGACCGGCTTCTTCATCGCCTGCGAGACGCCGAGGATGGCGACCTCGGGGGCGTTGATGATGGGCGTGAAGGCGGTCCCGCCGATACCGCCCAGGCTGGAGATGGAGAAGCACCCGCCCTGCATGTCGGCCGGGGCGAGCTTGCCCTCGCGCGCCTTCAAGGCGAGTTCGGCCGCCTCGCGGGCGATGTCGAGGACGCCCTTCTGGTCCGCGTCTTTCACCACCGGGACCACCAGTCCGCCGGGGGTGTCGGCGGCGAAGCCCACGTGGAAGTAGCGCTTCAGGACCAGGCTCTCGCCGTCCAGGGAGGCGTTGAACTCGGGGAAGCGCCTGAGGGCCACCACCGAGGCCTTCACGAGGAAGGCGAGCAGGGTCACCTTCACCCCGCCGGCCCCCTGCTCCTCGTTGAGGCGCGTGCGCAGGGCCTCGAGGTCGGTGATGTCGGCCTCGTCGAACTGGGTGACGTGGGGGATCATCACCCAGTTGCGGGCCAGGTTGGCGCCCGAGATGCGCTTGATGCGCGAGAGGGGCTTCGCCTCTACCGGGCCGAAGGCGGCGAAGTCCACCCGCGGCCAGGGCAACAGGTCGAGGCCGGCGCCGCCGCGCAGGGTCCCGCCCGGGCGCTCGCCGCCCTGCAGGGCCTCCTTCACGAAGCGCTGGACGTCCTCCTTCAGGATCCGCCCGTGCGCGCCGGTCCCGGCCACCGCGGCGAGGTCGACCCCGAGCTCCCTCGCCACCCGCCGGACGGTGGGCGAGGCGTGCGCACGCGCCGAGACCGGTCCGCCCTGGTCGGCGACCAGCGGCGCGCTCGGCGGCGTGGCTGGGGCCGGCGTGGCGCTCACGCCCTGCGGGGCCGGCGGCGGGGTCGGCGCGCTCGGCCGTTGCGCGGCCGGGGCGGGTGGAGCCGCCGGGGCGCTCGCCTGGGCCGAGGCCTCCTCCTCCAGGGAGATGATGGGGCTCCCCTCGCTCACCCGGTCGCCGAGCTTGACCTTCACCTCCTTCACCAGGCCGGCCGCTGGCGAGGGCACGTCCATGGTGGCCTTGTCGGACTCGAGCGTCACGAGGGAGGCGTCGATCTTCACGAGGTCGCCGGGCTTGACGAGGACGTCGATGACGCCCACGTCCTTGAAGCCGCCGATGGCGGGGACCTTCACGTCGATGGTGCTCATGGATGCCTGCGCTCCCGGGGACGGGTTCCAGGGGGCCAGGGGTGCGCGGCGCGACGAGTCCCCTCGCTCGCGCCCGGCCCTCCCTTCCGCCGGCCCCTCCTCTCGCCTGCCCGGGTGTCTCCCTGGCCTCGGGCGCCGCTACGGCGCCTCGATTTCGATCCTGTCTCCGGCAAGGGCGTCATCTCGACCGTTCGGGCCTCTCGTCCCCGGGGGTGGGGCTAGACCGTCCAGGGAGGCGGCCGCGAGGGGTCGATCCCGTAGCGCGCGATGGCCTCGGCGACCCGCGCGGGCGGGAGGGCGCCCTCGTCGGCGAGGCCCTTCAGCGCCGCCACCGCCACGTGGTAGCGGTCGACCTCGAAGAAGCGCCGCAGCCGCTCGCGGGTATCGGAGCGCCCGAACCCGTCGGTGCCGAGCACCGTGTAGCGGCGTGGCAGGCAGCTGCGGATCTGTTCGGCGTAGGCGCGGACGTAGTCGGTGGCGGCCACCACCGGCCCCGGGTGCTCGGCCAGGCACACCTCGACGTAGGGCCGCTCCCGCGGCTCGCCGGGGTGGAGGAGGTTCTTGCGCTCCACCGCCCGCGCCTGGCGCGCGAGCTCGGTGAAGCTCGGGCAGCTCCACACGTCGGCGACGACGCCGAAGTCGCGGGCGAGGAGGTCGGCGGCCGCCATCACCTCGCGGAAGATGGTGCCGGAGCCGAGCAGCTGCACCCGCGGCGTGCCGGCCTTGGAAGGCGGTCCGGCCCGGAACAGGTACATCCCCCGCAGGATGCCGGGGGCCGCGCCCTCCGGCATGGCCGGCTGGGCGTAGTTCTCGTTCATGACCGTCAGGTAGTAGTAGTGGTCCTCCTGCTCGACGTACATGCGGCGCAGGCCATCCTGGACGATGACCGCGAGCTCGTAGGCGAAGGTCGGATCGTAGGAGACGCAGTTCGGGATGTTCGCGGCGAGCACGTGGGAGTGGCCGTCCTCGTGCTGCAGGCCCTCGCCGTTGAGGGTGGTGCGCCCAGCGGTGCCCCCGAGCAAGAAGCCGCGGGCCCGCATGTCGCCGGCCGCCCACCACAGGTCGCCGACCCGCTGGAAGCCGAACATCGAGTAGTAGATGTAAAAGGGGAGCATTGCTACGCCGTGTGCGCTATAGGCCGTTCCGGCGGCGATCCACGAAGACAGCGCACCGG
>DATJVF010000447.1:0-8120 GCA_035501995.1 Anaeromyxobacteraceae bacterium | reverse complement strand
GCCAGGACCCCCAGGGTGTCGGTGTCGGCGGAGAGCGCGGCAGAGGGGACGAGCAGCGCGGCCAGGACCGCTAGGACCATCCCGTGTCTCATGGCGCCGGATGGTAGCAAGTTTGCGCGGGGTCGTCGCCTGCCGTGAACTCGCCCTTGGGCTCGCCCGTTGGGAGGCGTGCCCCAAGGACTTCGGGCCACCCGACGTTGCCGGGCCGCTGTATGCTGTGGCAAAGAGGGAGCTATGACTCGCCAAGTTCGTGGGTTCGCCCTATTCCTCGCGGTGGGCGTCGTCCTGGGCTGCGGCGGGAGCAAGGCGGTGGCGCCGGAGCCGCCCCCGCTGCCGGTCGACGTCCAGGTCATCGCCTCGGGCCGCCTGAACCCCGATGAGCAGGGGGAGTCCCTGCCGACCGTGGTCCGGCTGTACGTGCTCAAGTCGGCGACACGACTGGAACGCGCCGAGTACGAGCCCGTCTACCGCGACCCCAAGGAGGTACTGGGGGACGACCTCCTCCAGGCCGACGAGCTCGTGCTGTCGCCGGGCCAGACCGTGCGCCGGAGCCTCGACCGCGACCGCTCCGCCCACGCGCTGGCGGTGGTGGCGGTGGTGCGCCGCCCGGCCGGGCTCTCCTGGCGCGCCATCGCCGAGCTGCCGCCTCCCGCCCAGCGCGGCCCACTCACGTTCCAGGTGGAGGGCTACCGTGTCGAACGGCGCTAGATCCGCGGAGCGACCGGTCTGGTCGGAGGGGATGCTGCTCTCCCCTCAGCACCTGCAGGCGCTCGACCGATATCACGAGTCGCTCCTGGCGGCGCGGGTGGGCGCGCTCACGCCCTCGGACTTCGGGGTCTTGGAGGTCGAGTTCGACCGGGCGGCGCTGGCGGCGGGGCAGGTGCGCCTCGTGCGGTTCGCCGGGGTGCTCCCCGACGGCCTTCCGGTCTCCTTCGACGGGCCGGAGGAGGGTCCCCCGCCGCGCGACGCCGCCGAGCGGCTCGCTGCCCAGGCGCGGTCGCTCGAGGTCCACCTGGCCGTCCCGCGCGAGCGCGCCGGGGTGCCGAGCTTCGGCGAGGCGGGGGTCCCGCCGCCGAGCCGTTTCGTCGCCACCCAGCGGGCGCTGGCCGACGCCACCGCCCCCGGGGAGGTGGTGCAGGTGAGGCTGGCCCGGCCGAACGCCACCCTCCTGCTCGGCGACGAACCGCGCGAGGACTACGAGAGCTTGAAGATCGCGGAGATCGCGCGCACTTCCTCGGGCCAGCTGGCGCTGCAGGAGAACTTCGTGCCGGCCTGCCTGCGCCTCTCGGCCTCGCCCTGGCTCCTCGGAGGCGTGCGCGACCTGCTCGCCCGCGCCATCGCCAAGCACCGCGAGCTCTCAGAGACCCGGCGCCACCGCGAGGCGGCGAGCGAGCTCACCGGCCCCGACGTGACCCGCCTCCTCCAGCTCCTGGTGGTGAACGGCTTCATCCCGGTGCTGGCCCACCTCTCGGAGGCGGGCGAGGCCTCGCCCCGGGAGTGCTACCTCCTGCTCAGCCAGCTCGCGGCGCAGGCCGGCACTTTCCGCGGCGCCGACCCCTCGTCGCTTCCCAAGCTACAGCCGACCGATCTGCGCTCGACCTTCGAGCCGCTCCTCGCCCGCCTCGGCGAGGAGCTCGGCGGCATGGCGGTCCAGCGCTACGTGGTGGTACCGCTGGAGAAGCGCCCCGGAGGGCTCTCCTTGGCGCGCTTCGCCGACGAGCGTCTGCTCAAGGCCGCTCTCTTCCTGGGGGTGAAGAGCGAGCACCCGGAGGCCATGGTGGTCGAGCAGCTGCCCCGGCTGTGCAAGGTGGCCTCGGCCGCCGACATCCAGGCCCTCATCCAGGCGGCCACCACCGGGCTCGCGCTGCAGGTGGCCCACCGGCCGCCGCCGGAGCTGCCGGTTCGCCCCGAGGTCGTCTACTTCGCGCTCGTCCCGGGGGACCGCTACTGGCAGGGCATCGTGGCGGCGCGCAACATCGCGCTCTACCTGCCGCCGCCGTTCGATCCGGCCCGCACCACGCTGGAGCTCTTCGCCATCCCCCAGGAACCGTCGCCACCAGCGGTGAAGCGCTTCTGAGGGCCTCCGGGGCACGCCTCCCGCGCCCCGGGATCTTGGGTTGCCTTGCCGCCCCAAGAGGGACGCGGCTAGAATGACGCCCATCGGCGATGAAAGGCCTCCGTGGACCGCATCACTGAGGTGACGCGCGAGTGTTTCGACGCCCTGATCGAGCTCAGGCGCGCCGATCCCGGTTCGATCCCGCCGCCGGCCGCCCTGCACCAGAGCCTGCGCCGTTTCGTGGACGGGCTCTACACCCGGGCGGCCCAGGCCGGATTCGCCCGGGACGAGGCCAACGACATCGCCTACGCGGTGGTGGCGCTGGCCGACGAGATCGTGCTGTCGCGCTCGGACGCCCTGCGCGAGGTCTGGCCCGGCCAGTCGCTGCAGTTCCACTACTTTCACGAGAACGTGGCCGGCGAGGGCTTCTTCACCCGCCTGGAGACCTTGCGACGCGATCCCAGGCGGCGCGAGGTGCTGCGGGTCTACTACCTGGCGCTCCTCCTGGGCTTCCAGGGCCGCTACCAGGTCCGCGGCGGCGACCTCGAGCTCATGACGCTGCTCGAGAGCCTGCAGCGCGACCTCGAGCGCGGCACGCGCTTCGAGGCGGAGGAGCTGTCGCCGCACGGCGAGCGCCCGGAGGAGGGCGGCAGCGAGCGGCGCCGGGCCCACCTCGTGCCCGCCATCGGGTTCGGAGCCGTCGCGCTGGTGCTCCTCCTCTACCTGGGGTTCCGGGTCTCGCTCGGGCTTTCCGTGGATTCGGTCATCGCGCGCATCGAGGCCGCCAACATACACTAGCGGTGGAGCATGGTCGCCATCGTCTTGAGCGTCTTCCTGGTCGCGCTCCTCTGGGCGACGGTGATCTTCCTGAAGCTCCCGCTCGGCCTCGCCATCGTGGGCACCTCGGCCATCGTGCTGGCCTGGGCGGTGGCCCTGCTCGGGAGGATGCTCCTCGCCCGCCTCTCGGCCGCCAAGATCGAGAACGCCCTCAAGGCCCAGGCCGAGGCCCAGGCCCAGTCGGCCCGCCCCGACCAGCAGGCCGACGTGGAGGCCATGCGGGCCGAGTTCGCCAAGGCGGTGCAGGCGCTCAAGTCGAGCAAGCTCGCCCGCGGCGGGCGCGACGCCCTGGCGGTGTTGCCGTGGTACATGATCATCGGCCCGCCCGGCGCCGGGAAGAGCACCGCCCTGCGCGCCTCCGGGCTCAAGTTCCCCTACCTGTCCAAGCGGGGTGGGGTGCGCGGCATCGGCGGCACCCGCAACTGCGAGTGGTGGCTCACCAACGAGGCGGTGGTCCTGGACACCGCCGGGCGCTACGCCACCCAGGACGAGGACCACGACGAGTGGATGAGCTTCCTCGACACGGTCGCCCGCGCCCGCTCCCGCAAGCCCATCAACGGGCTGTTGGTGGCGGTGCCGCTCACCGATGTCAGCGCCGAGAACGAGGAGGGGGCCTCCGAGCTCGGGCGCCGGATGCGCGAGCGCGTCGACGAGGTGATGGGGCGCCTGCAGGTGGTGCTCCCGGTGTACGTGCTCCTCACCAAGTGCGACCTCCTGCCGGGCTTCGTCGAGAGCTTCGCCGACCTGCGCAAGGGCGACCGCAGCCAGGTCTGGGGCGTCACCTTCCCCATCGACACCGGCCCCGACCGGACCGCGGCCTTCGCCGAGCGGTTCGACGAGCTCGTCGCGGTGGTGGAGGAGCGAGCGCTGAAGAGGCTCGCCGAGGAACGACAGCTCCTCGCCCGCGAGCGCATCTACGAGTTTCCCCAGCAGCTGGCGGCGGCCCGGGGACAGCTCTCCGCCTTCCTGGAGGCGCTCTTCGCCGAGAACGTCTACCAGGAGACGCCCATCCTGCGCGGCGTCTACCTGACGAGCGGCACCCAGGAAGGCCGGGTGGTCGACCGCGTCATGTCGGCCATGGCGTCGGCCTTCGGGGTCCGGCCGGCCCTCTCCGAGGCCGAGCCGGTGCTGGAGGCGAAGAGCTACTTCTTGCGGGACGTCTTCGAGAAGGTCCTGTTCCCCGACCAGCACATCGCCTTCTTGAGCGCCCGGGCCCTGCGGCGCGAGCGGTGGCGCCAGGTCGCCATCGGGGCGGCGGCCGCGGTGGTGTTCCTCCTCTTCCTCGCCTTCCCGCTGCGCGCCTTCCTCGAGAACCGCGCCTTCCTCCGCTCGACGGCCGGGGTGGTGAACGCGGTGGCCGGGAGGCTCGGCGCCGCCGACCACGGGCCGCCCCCGCTGGCGGTGCTCGAGCCCCTGCGCGAGCGGCTGGCGCTCCTCGTGCGCTACGCCGAGGAGGGACCGCCCTTCTCGATGCGCCTCGGGCTCTACCGGGGGGACGCCCTCCTCGGCAAGGTGCGACTGCTCTACGCCGGCGCGGTCCGGCGACTGGTGCTCGACCCGGTCTTCCGCGAGGACGTGGACGAGATGGAGGGGTTCGTCCGGCGCATGGAGGCCTCGGACCTCGCCCCCGACCGTGCAGAGCACGCCCGCTTCTACGACAAGCTGAAGCTCCACATGCTCCTCACCGCCCCGCGCGGCCTCGCCGAGCCCAAGCTCGACGACGCCGAGCAGGCCTGGATCGCCCGCCAGATCGCGGCCGACTGGGCGCCGCGGCTGGGGGCCACCGCCGACCCCACCCTGCTCGTGCTCATCGAGAAGCACGCGCTCCTCTTCGCGAAGCTCCTCTCCGGCGACCCGGCCCTGGCGCTCCCGCGCTACGAGGCGCTGGTGCGCCGGGCGCAGCGGGTCCTCACCCGCCTGCCGCTCGCCGCGCTCGCCGAGGAGCGCCTGGTGGCCGAGGTGGACGGCAAGGGCTTCGACCTCACCTTGCCGGCGCTCCTCGGGCAGCCCCCCACCGCGCTTCGCGCCCGCCAGGGCGTGCGCGGCGCCTACACCCGGCGCGCCTACGAGGAGATCGTCAAGCCAAGGCTCGAGCACCCCGAGGCGCTCTTCGAGATGTGGGTCCTCGTGACCGAGGACAAGTCGGCCGAGGACCGGATCGCCGCCGAGTCCGATCGGATCCGCTCCCGCTACTACGAGAGCTACATCGAGGAGTGGCGGCGCTTCCTGGACGGGCTCTCGGTCGAGCCGGGCCAGGACCTGCGCGGGCTCCTCGACGAGCTCACCGCCGGCGAGCCCCCCCTCTTCCCGCGGCTGTTCCGGGGGGTGGCCTACAACACCCGCATCGCTGGCCTGGCCGGGGTGGCGGCCACCGCCGTCGAGAACGCCAAGAACAGCCTCATGCAGATGATCGGGCGCGAGGGCGGCAAGGCCGCCCAGTCGGCGGCCGCCCGGGTCACCGAGCGCGCCGAGCAGCGATTCGGGCCGCGCGACGTGGAGCGGGCCTTCGACGGCTTCGTGCGCTTCGGGGTCCCCCCGGAGGCCCCCCTGGCCGCCGGCGGCAGCCCTCCGCGGACCGCGCTCGACCTTTACCAGGAGCAGCTCGTCCTCCTCAGGGACGCGAAGAGCCTGGCCGTCTCCGGGGGCGACGAGGAGCGCAAGGCCTACTTCGCCGCCGCCGCCAAGGCCCAGACGAGCGTGCAGGGCCTCATCCGCGGCGCGGAGGGCCCCTGGAGCCCGCGCCTCACCGCCCTGCTCGTCCCCCCGGTCACGCTGGCGGTCCGGGACGCGCGGAGCGGGCCGGTGAAGAGCGCGGCCAACGCCTGGTGCGACCTCGTCGCCAAGCCCTTCCGCCTGAAGCTCAGCGCCCACTACCCGTTCGTCCGCGGGGGCTCGGACGCCGCCCTGGCCGACGTGGCGGACTTCTTCCGGCCGGACACCGGCAACCTGTGGGGCCTCTACAAGAAGATGCTCGAGGGAGCGGTGCAGCGCTCGGGGGACGGCTTCCGCTTCTCCGGCGACGCGGCGGAGGCCGGGTACCGGCCCGAGCTCCTCCCCTTCCTGCGCCAGGCGCTGGAGGTCACGAGCGGGCTGTTCCCCGAGGGGGCCCAGGATCCGAGCGTAGCCTTCTCGGTCCGGATAAGGCCCACCCCCAGGATCGCCGCCGTGTTCATGCAGGTGGACGGGCAGCGCCTAGAGTACCGGAACGGCCCGGAGGAGTGGCACGCCCTGGTGTGGCCAAACAAGGCGGCCGGTGGCAACCGCGGCGCCTCGTTACGCGTGCGCACCGCCGACGGGACCGAGGAGACCTTGCAGCAGGACGGCGACTGGGGGCTCCTGCGCCTCCTCGAGCAGGGGAGCGTGCGCGGCGAGCCCGCCGCCCGCGACTTCGCGATGGCCTTCGAGTTCGCGCTCGGGGCGACCGTGGTGATCGACTTCCGCACCGACCGGAGCTCGTCGCCCTTCTTCGGCGCCGCGCGCCACGCGCGCCTGCTCGAGCCCTTCCGCGACTTCCCGCCGGCGCCGCCCAGCATCGGCCCCGGGGGCGGGACCTGCGAGTAGGATCCACCTTGCCCTTCTCCTCGGCCGGCCTGTTCGGCAAGCTGCCCGCCTACGGCGACTTCGTTCGGGTGCGCGCGGCGGAGCCGGCCGCCCGGGCCTTCGCGGCCTGGCTCTCCGAGGGCTACGAGGCGGCCCGCCAAGGCGGCGTCCACCGCGGCCCCGAGCCGGTCCGCTTCCTGTACCGGCCGAGCGCGCTGGAGGGCGTCCTCCTGGGGGTCCTCGCCGACAGCGCCGACAAGGTCGGGCGCAGGTTCCCGCTGGCCGTCTTCACCCAGGCGAGGGCCTCCGAACTCGCCATCGCCTATCCGGCCCTGCCGGCCGCCGCGCGCGCCTTCCTCGACGCGGCGACCACCCTCGTGCAGGGTGCCGGAGAGCTCCTCCCCGCCGATCTCCCGGCCCGGCTCGACGCCCTGCCGGTGCCGGCCGTGGCGAGCCTCCCCGGCGAGGTCCAGAAAGCCCGCGACCTCGCCTCTCGGGGCCGCGGGCACGAGGTCCTGGCTCGCCTCTTCGGCGACCTCGCCCGCCGCCAGCACCACTACGCCTGGCATTGCTTCAAGAGCGCCTGCGCCCCGGTGCGACAGCGCGAGCCCTCGAGCGCGAGCGTGGTCCTCGACTGTCCCGGCCGCGAGGACCAGGACCGCTTCGCCTGGCTGGAGCTCGCGCGGCGGGAGCTCTCCTGGGCGGCCCCCCCGTCCTTCGCCTGGCGCGAGGGCGAGCGGCCGCGCCTCGCGCTCTCCCTCGGGCCGTTCCCGGTCGCGCTCTACGGACTCCTCTGCGACGATGGTCGAAGGGACGGGAAGCTGTGGCCGCTCACCACGGCCCAGCCCGCCGCGCTCGCCGCCGCCGATCGCGCGCTCGGCGCGGCGGTGGTCGCCCTTCTCGACCGGACCGACTTGAGCCTCTTGGACCTCATCGCCGCACTCTCACCCTAGGAGGCCCCCCACCGTGCCCGAACCCCTGGAGGAGATCACGGCCGGCGTCGCCCCTCTCTTGGAGGCGGTCCCCGGAGCCTCGCCGGCGGGCGCGCCGGCGAGGCTCGACCCGGCCTACGAGGCGGTGGTGGCGGAGGTGGCGAAGCTCGAGGCTCCGAGCGGAGCGCCGGTCGACTGGGACGCGGTGGCGCGCGGGGCGCGCCAGGTGCTCACCGCGAAGTCCAAGGACCTCCTCATGGCCGCCTACCTGGCGCGGGCACTCCAGGTGAAGGAGGGCCTGCGCGGCCTCGCCACCGGGGAGGCGCTCCTCGTCGGCCTCCTCGAGCGCTACTGGGACAGCATGCAACCCGATGCGCGGCGCCTGCGCGGGCGCGCCAACGCCCTGAACTGGCTCCTCGAGCGCGCCGTGCCCGCGCTGCCCTCCGGCCCCCTGCCGACGCCGGGCGATACCGAGGCCGCCCTCGCCCTCTCGCGCCGGCTGGCCGACCTCGCCCGGGAGAAGCTCGCCGACCTCACCCCCGCCTTCGGGGGCCTGCTCGAAGCCCTCGAGGCCGTGAAGGCCACCGTCGCGCCGCCGCCGGCCGCGGCCCCGGCACCGGCCGCGGGCCCCCCGGCTGCCGCTCCGGCCGCCGGTTCGCCCGCGCCGGCCCTCGCCGCCGCACCCCCGTCGCTCGGTTCCGCCCTCGAGGCGACGAGCTTCCTCAGGGCGATCGGGGAGGCGCTGGTAGACGCGG
>DATJVF010000446.1:0-7375 GCA_035501995.1 Anaeromyxobacteraceae bacterium | reverse complement strand
CCGCCCACTTCGCGGCGCGCCGGGACGAGGCTCGCGAGCCGGCCGAGAAGGCCCTGTGGGCCCTGCGCGAGGGCGAGGTCTGGGAGGGCGCTGGCGACGACGAGCGCGCCATCCTGGCCTACCGAGAGAGCCGCGCGCTCTCGGCCGGAGCCTTGCCGACGCTGCTCGCGCTCGAGCGAGTGGCCGAGCGCCGTGGCGCGTGGGGCGAGGCGCGCGACGCCCTCCTCGAGGAGGGCACCGTCCTGCACGCCCCCGCCCTCGCCGCCGCCGCTCTCACCCGCGCGGGCGAGATCGCGCTCGAGAGGCTCTCCGACCAGGCCAGCGCGACCGCGGACTTCCGGCGCGCGCTCGAGCGGGACCCACTCGACGAGCCCGCCCTCGAGCGACTCGGCCGGCTCCTCACCAGCTCCGGCAAGGCCCTCGAGGCCTGCGCGCTCTACGAGGAGCGCGCCCGCGCCGAGACCGAGCCCGAGCGGGTCGTGGCCCGCTTCACCGCGGCCTCCCGCGTCGCGCTCGAGCTCGGCGATCGCGATCGAGCCCTCTCCGACGCCGATCGGGCGCTCGCCACCGGACCGGCCTGGGAAGCGCTCGCCCTGCGCGGCCGGGCCCTCGCCGAAGCGGGCCGCCCGGCCGAGGCGGCGCGCGACCTCGCCGCCTGCCTGGCCCACGGCGCGAGCCCGGAGCAGGAAGCCCTCCTGCACCTCGAGTTGGCGGCGCTCTACGAGGGACCCCTCGAGGACGCCCCGCGGGCGGTGAGCCACCTGAACGCCGTCCTCTCGCTGGCCCCCGACCACCCGGGCGCGCTCGGCCGACTGGCCCGCATCCACCGCGAGGCCCGCAACTGGCCGGCCGCCGCCGCGGTCCTGCGCCGGCTCATCGGCCTGCCGAACCTCGCCTCGACCGAGCGGCGGGACCGGCTCCTCGAGCTCGCCGACGTCCGCGAGCGCGGCTACGACGACCCGACCGCGGCCACCGCGCTGTGCGAGCAGGCCCTCGAGCTGGTGCCGGGGGACCGCGTGGTCCTCGAGCGCCTGGCGCGGCTCAAGGACCGGCGCGGCGACCACCCGGGCGTGGTGTCGGCGCTGGAGGCGGCCGCCGCCTCCCTCCCGCTCGGCCCGCAGCGAGCGCGGGCCTATTTGCGGACGGCCCGGGTCCTGTCGACGGCCCTCGGCGAGAGCCGGCAGGCCATCGCCGAGCTGAAGCGCGCGCTGCTCGCCGACCCGAGCTACACCGAGGCGCGCGTCGCCCTGGTGGACCTGTACGCCACGAGCGAGCCCGCGCTGGCGGTGGAGGAGCACCGGCGATTCCTGGCCGAGGATCCCGGCCGGCTGGAGAGCTGGCACGCGCTCTACGCCATCTTCCAGGCCGGCAAGGCCTACGACCGGGCCTTCGTGGTGGCGAGCGTCCTGCGCTTCCTCAAGGCCAGCGATCCCGCCTCCGACGGCCTCTACTACGGCGAGAACGCGCCGCAGGCCCCGCCCACCACCTCGGCGGTGCTGGCCCCGAGCGAGTGGCTCGCCCTGCACCACCCCTCCGACCGGGGGCCGCTCTCCGAGCTCCTCGCCCTGGTCGGCGACGTCCTCGGGGAGGTGGTCGACCTCGCGCCGGAGGGGCGGCCCAAGGTCCGGGGCCCGACGCCGCTCACCGCCCTCGCCGAGGAGCTCCTCGGGAACGTGGGGGTGAAGGAGGTGGCGCTCCGCCCGGTGGCGGACGGCGACGAGCTCCTCGTCGAGCCGGGGAGCCCACCCACCCTGTACCTCGGAGCGGCCCTCTCCCGCCGTCCCCCGCCCGAGCAGCGCTTCCTCATCGCCCGCGCGGCGGCACGCCTGCGAGCGCGTTCCGCCCTGGCCGAGCGGCTCGCCGCCGGCGCGCTCGGCGAGCTCATGGCGGCGGTGGTGTGCCAGACGGTCCCCGGCTACGCCGGCACCGGCCAGCCCTCGGAGCGGCTGGTGCGCTCGGTCGGCCGTGCGCTGCCGCGCAAGCTCCGCAAGGTCCTGGAGGAGCCGAGCCGGGCCCTCGCCCGCGCGCCGGCGCCGAGCGTCTCCGCCTGGCAGGCCGGCCTTTCGGCCACCGCCGACCGCATCGGCCTGTTCTTCGCCACCGACCTCGTCGCGGCGCTCGAGGTGGTGCAGCGGGAGGGAGGCGTGCCGGCGGAGTCCCTGGCCGATCTCTTGGCGGCGGCCCGCGGACGACCCGGGCTGCGCCAGCTCCTCCTGTTCGCGGTGAGCGAGGAGCACTTCCGCCTGCGCCAGCGGCTCAAGCTCGCCATCGCCTGAGGGCGAGCGCCGAAGGCGATCCGCGGCGGGTGAGCTACGGCTCGCCCGCCGAGTGCTTGGCGCTGTCCTGCGTCCGTGGGGCCCGCCCCGGCCGCGCGCGCCTTGGGCCCTCCGTCCCGCGCGGGGCCTTGGGGCGCGATCCGGCGCGAGGCGTTCCGGGTGCGGGGGGAACCGGGGCCCGCCGTACCCCCTCCGTGAGAGGCCGCGATAGCTCGGGCGGGCCGAGCAAATCGGCTGCAATATCGAGCCGCGGCCCGAAGGCGCCGGAGGGCGTGCGCGGGCGCGCTGATTGCTTCAAGAGGGAGCGTGACGGCGCCCGAACACAACGTGCACTTCGAGGTGAGCCTGAGCCTCCAGCGACGGGTGGTCCGGGCGCGCCTCGCCGGCCTCTTCAGCGTGGGACAGATGCAGGCCCTGGCCGCCGCGCTCAGCCAGGCCACCCACCAGTTCCGGGGCGCCCGGCACATGCTCGTCGTGGACATGCGGGGGCTACGGCCGCTCGACCCGCACCTCGCCAAGATCCTGGCCGAGATCATCGTGCACGGCCGCCGGAGCGGGTGCGTGCTGTGCGTACACCTGTCCGATTCCACCGTGCAGCGGCTGCGGGCTCACCAGGTGACCCGCGAGAGCTCGCCGAGCGACGACTTCACGGTGGACGTGAGCTCGGACCTCGAGGCCGAGCGGGTCACCGAGGAAGCGCGCTCGCTCCTCGACGACGGGCGCTACGGGGCGAGCGTGCGCGACGCGGTCGCCGCCTGACCGGGCCCCTCACGGCCCCTCGCGCCGCACGAGCGCGCCCTCCGGCAGCACCTCCAGGAAGGCCTCCACCGCCGCCCGCACCGCCAGGCCGTCCTTCGACTCGAAGGTCACCTTGACCCGGTGGTCGGCCTGGTCGAAGCGCGGATAGCTCCCGATGTCCACGGCCCGATGCTCCCGCGCCACCCGCTCGAGCAGGGAGGCGAACTCCTCCTCGCCGAGGTCGAGGAACAGGCACTCCAGGCGGAACGGGGGCGCCTCGATGGCGACCGTGAAGGCGTCGAGCTGGACCCGGAAGAACTGGGGCGGGCCGGGGAGCATGACGACGTTCTCGACCACCATGACCGGGTGGCGGGGGTCGCCGAGGAGCCTCGTCCCCTCCGGGACGTCGGCCATGCGCAGGGCGGCCTCGGGCGCCT
The DNA here is from genome assembly GCA_035501995.1 of Anaeromyxobacteraceae bacterium. Classification (GTDB taxonomy): domain Bacteria; phylum Myxococcota; class Myxococcia; order Myxococcales; family Anaeromyxobacteraceae; genus Anaeromyxobacter_A. The sequence continues at coordinate 3,924 of DATJVF010000446.1, read as the reverse complement.
CCTTCCCGCGGCGCCGGTGCCAGGCGCGGATGTTCTCGGCGAGCACGGGGTGGCGGGCGAGCTCGCGCCCGAGGGCGCGCGCCACCGCGAGCAGCGTCACGTCGTCGTGGGTGGGGCCCACCCCGCCCGAGGTGAAGAGCCAGTCCACCCGCCCCCGCTCGCGCGCCACCGCCTCCTCGAGCACCTCCAGCCGGTCCGGGAGGGTGAGCACCGCGGTGAGCTCGACCCCACGCTCGCGCAGGGCCCGCGCGGCGTAGGGACCGTTCTCGTCCCGCACCTTGGCCGACAGGACCTCGTTTCCGACGATGAGGACGGTGGCGCTCGGGGTCTTCATCCTCACCCCGCATAGCACGGCGGACGGCCGGGCGCAGCCCGCAACCGTTCAGAGGAGCGGCTCGACCGCCCGGACGAGCGCGGCGGTGACCTCCTCGACCGGCCTCTCGCCGTCCACCACCAGGACCCGCTGCCCGGCGGCCCGCAGCCGCTCGATGGCCGCCCGGTACGAGCGGGCCACCCGACGCTGGAAGGCCGGCACCTCGAAGAGCTCGCGCCGGTCGCTCGCTGCGAAGCGCCTCGCCAGCGCAGTGCGCGGGCTGACCTCGAGGAACAGGGTGGCGTCCGGGACCGGGGCCCGCTCGTTCAGGGCCTCGACCCAGGCCGGGTCGCCGCAGCTCACGGCCTGGTAGGCGAGGGAGGAGAGCGTGAAGCGGTCCGAGATCACCACCGAGCCCCGGGCCAGTCGGGGCGCGATCTCGACCGCCGCGTGGTCGAGCCGGTCGGCGGCGAACAGGAGGGCCAGCGCGGCCGGGTCGAGGCCCTCGCGGCCGAGAGCGCCCCCCACCACCCGCCGCGTCAGCACCTGCCGCACGAGCGCCCCCACCGGGCCCCCCGAGGGCTCCGAGGTCACGTGCACCCGCCGCCGGGCGCGGCGGAGCCGGTCGGCGAGCCTCTGGGCCTGGGTGGTGGTGCCGGCGCCGTCCAGGCCCTCCAGCACGAAGAACCGTCCGGCGCCGCCCCTTCGCCCCCTCATGGCTCGGCCTCCAGGGCTGGAAGGGGCTCCCGGGGGCGTGGCGCGCCCTCGCGGCTCACGAGGCCCTCCCGAACCGCGCCCGCACCGCCTCCTCCACGGCGAGGAGCGAGGCGGCGGTCTGGACCGAGGGGTTCCTGAGGCGCCCGCTCACCCCCTCGAGCGTGCCCGCGTGGTAGCCGACCTTGAAATCCGAGAACTTGAGCCCGTGCGCGGTGGAGACCACCACCACCCGGTCCCTCCGCCCGACGACCCCGCGGGCGGCGAGCTTCTCCAGCACCGCCAGCGCCACCCCGGTGTGCGGGCAGGCGTACGCCCCGGCCCGGTCGGCGCGGGCGGCCGCCTCGGCGAGCTCCTCCTCCGAGGCCTGCTCGACGATGCCGTCGAGCGCCTCGAGGGCGCGCAGGGCCCGGCGCGCCGAGACCGGCGCCCCGATCTGGATCGCCGAGGCCAGGGTCGGCTGGGCCTTCACCGGGAGCACCTCCAGGCCGGCGCTCGGGCGTCCGGCGGCGCCGGCCACCGCCCGGTAGAGCGGGTTGGCCTTCTCGGCCTGGGCCACCACCAGCCGCGGGAGGCGGTCGATGAGGCCGAGGGCCTTCATCATGAGGAAGCCGCGCCCGACCGCGCTGGCGTTGCCGAGGTTCCCGCCCGGGATGACGACGAAGTCGGGCACCTCCCAGCCTAGCTGCTGGACGAGCTCGATGGAGAGGGTCTTCTGGCCCTCGATGCGCAGGGAGTTCATCGAGTTGGCGAGGTAGAGCTGGGGCGCGCTGGCGAGCTCCTGCACGAGCTTCATGCAGCCGTCGAAGTCGGTGTCGAGCTCGAGCACCAGGGCCCCGTTGCTGATGGGCTGCACGAGCTGGGCGATGGAGACCTTGCCGCGCGGCAGGAGCACCACGCTCGGGATCCCGGCGGCGGCGCAGTAGGCGGCCAGCGCGGCCGAGGTGTCGCCGGTGGAGGCGCACACCACCGCCTCCAGGCGCTTCCCGCGCGCCCGCATCTCCTTCACCGCCGAGACGAGCACGGTCATCCCCAGGTCCTTGAAGGAGCCGGTGTGGGTGACGCCGCACTCCTTCAGCCAGACCTCCTCGAGCCCGAGGGCGCGGGCGTAGCCGTCGAGCCGGAGGAGCGGGCTCGCCCCCTCGTACATCGAGACGACGTTCTCGACCCCGAGCTGGGGGTAGACCCACTCCTTCTTGCCCCACACGCCCGAGCCGAAAGGCCAGCGGCCCCGGCGGAAGCGGTCGTCGAACAGCTCCTTCCACGCCTCGGCCGAGCGCTCGGCGAGCGCCTCGAGGTCGTGCTCGACCTCCAGCAGGCCCCCGCAGCGCGGGCAGCGGTAGACGACCTCGCTGAGCTCGGCGCGGTAGTCGCAGCCTTCCTGGCACCGGAAGGAGGCGTAGAAGGTCCTCGGGCTCATGGGCGCTCCGTGGGCCGGGGCACCGGCGTGTGGGCCGAGCGGGGTTCCGAGGAGGCCTTCTTGAGCCAGGGCTCGAGCCGCTCGGCGGCGAGCCGCAGGCGCTCCTCGTCCTCCACCAGCGCCAGGCGGACGTACCCCTCCCCGGCCGCGCCGAAGGCCACCCCCGGGGCGACGAGCACCCCGGTCTCCTCGACCAGGCGCCGGCTGAACTCGAGGGAGCCGTGGTGGCGCACGGGCTCGGGGATGGGCGCCCAGACGGACAGGGTGGCGGGCGGCGAGGGCACCGGCCACCCCGCCGCCCCGAAGTGGCGGACGAGCGCGTCGCGGCGCCGCCGGTAGGTGGCGCACACCTCGGCCGGAAAGGCGTCGCAGGATTCGAGCGCCGCGGTGGCGGCGGCCTCCGAAACGCCGGGCAGGCCCTGGTCGACGTAGCTCTTCACCCGGGACAGGGCGGCCACCAGGGCCGGGTTGCCGGCGGCGAAGCCGACCCGGAAGCCGGCCATGTTGTAGCTCTTCGAGAGCGAGAAGAACTCGAGGGTGCGCTCCCGCGCGCCCGGGACCTGCAGGAAGGAGGGCGCCCGCGGGCCGTCGAAGATGAGGTCGGCGTAGGCGAGGTCGGAGAGGATGAAGAGCGCCCGCGCCTCGGCGAAGCGCACGATCTGGTGGAGGAGCTCGGGGGTGGCGAGGGCCGCGGTGGGGTTGGCCGGGAAGTTCACCAGGATGCCGCGCGGCCGGCGCTCGGTCCTCTCGCTCGTCTCGACGAGCGACTCCATGAAGTCGATGCCCGGCCCGACCGCGAGCGGGAGCGTCTCCCCGCCGGCCAGCACCGCGCCCAGGGCGTGGATGGGGGCCGAGGGCGAAGGCGCCAAGAGCGCGTCGCCCTCCTGCAGCATGGCCACGAGCGCGTGTCCGAGGCCCTCCCGGCTACCCAGGGTGGCCACGATCTCCCTCTCGGGGTCGAGGTCGGTGCCGAAGCGCCGCGAGAGCCAGGCCGCAGCCGCAGCCCGGAAGGGGGGGCCGCCGCGCGGCTCCTGGTAGCGCAGGGCCCTCGGATCGAGGAGCGCCCGCCGCGCCGCCTCCAGCACCGGCTCGGGGGCCGGACCGTCCGGATTGGCCGCCGAGAGGTCGATGACCTCCACCCCGCGCGCCCGGGCCCCCTCGCCCAGGCGCTGGGCGGTGGCGGGCAGGGAAGGCGGCATGCGCTTCACGCGCGCGAAGACCTGGGGGTCGTTGAACGTTTTCATGCCGGGCGCTCGAACTTGCCGGAGGGCGGAGGACTTAGCAAGCAGGGTCGCTCACGGCTCGCCGGCCTCGTCCCCCGAAGGGAGCACCGCACCGCAGGTCCGGCAGCGCGACCCGAGCACGAGGCTCCCGCAGGCGTCGCAGCGGGCGGGCGCGAGGTCCTCCGCGACCGCGTCCGGACGGAATCCGGCGAGCCGCATGCCGCACCTCGGGCAGAAGGCCTCCCCGGGCTTGG
>DATJVF010000445.1:0-5365 GCA_035501995.1 Anaeromyxobacteraceae bacterium | reverse complement strand
TCGCTCGCCGCATCGAGGGCGTGGCCCGCTCGCTGGTCGCGGTGGCCCGGGAGAGCACGGCCGCGGTCAAGGAGGGCCGGCTCGACGCCCGCGCCGACCCCGCGGCGGTGAACTTCGAGTTCCGCTCGGTGGTGGTCGGGCTCAACGAGACCCTCGACGCCTACGCGAAGCCCATCGCGGTCGCGACCGAGTACCTCGACCGCATCTCGCGCGGCGACCTCCCACCGGCCATCGCCGAGACCTACGCGGGGCAGTTCGACGTCATCCGCAAGAGCCTCAACCGCGCCATCGGGGCCGTGCAGGCGCTGGTGGCCGACGCCGACGCCCTGGCCGAGGCCGCGGTGGCGGGGCGGCTCGGGACCCGCGTCGACGCCAGCCGCCACCAGGGGGAGTTCACCCGCGTGGTGGCCGGGTTCAACCGCACGCTCGACGCGCTGCTCGCCCCCATCGACGAGGCCACCCTGATCCTCGAGCGCCTGGCCGAGCGCGAGCTCACGGCCCGGGCGGAGGGCCACTACGCCGGCGACCACGCCCGGGTGAAGAACGCCATCAACGCCACCGCTCTGGCGCTGCACGGGGCCATGGGCCAGGTGGCCGAGGCGGTCGAACAGGTGTCGGGCGCGGCGGCTTCCATCGCCGCCTCCTCCCAGGCGGTGGCCTCGGGGGCCTCCGACCAGGCGGCCGGGCTGGAGCGCGCGCGCTCCTCGCTCGCGGCCATCTCGGGCCGGACCGGCGCCACCGCCGAGAGCGCGCGCTCGGCCGACGCGTTCGTGAAGACCGCCCACACGGCGGCGCAGAGCGGCGTCCGCGCCACCGCCGGGCTCTCCTCGGCCATGGCCAAGATCAGGGCCGCGGCCGAGGGGACGGGCCAGATCATCAAGGACATCAACGAGATCGCGTTCCAGACCAACCTGCTCGCCCTCAACGCGGCGGTGGAGGCCGCCCGCGCCGGCGAGGCCGGCCGGGGCTTTTCGGTGGTGGCCGAGGAGGTGCGCTCCCTCGCCCTGCGCGCCAAGCAGGCGGCCGCGCGCACCGAGGGGCTCATCCGCGAGTCGGTCAAGGAGGCCGGCGAGGGGGAGGTCGAGTCGGGCGCGGTGGCGCGCACGCTCGAGGAGATCGTGAACGCGGTCGGGCAGGCGGCCGCGGTGGTGGCGGAGATCGCCTCCGCGGCCCGGGCCCAGGTGGCGGCGGTGGAGGAGGTGAACCGCGCGGTGACCTCCATCGAAGGGGTCACCCAGCAGAACGCGGCGAGCTCGGAGGAGACCTCCTCGGCGGCCGAGGAGCTCTCGGCGCAGGCCCAGGAGCTGGCCGCGGTGGTGGAGACCTTCGAGCTCTCCCATCCCACTGTCGCGGCGGGCGAGAGGCCCGCACCCCTCCCACACCCGGGGAAGACCTGCAGCACGAGCCAGGCGGACGCGGCCACGCCGGGGCCCACCCGCAGAGCGCAACCGGCACTCGACCAAAGGTGAAATCGATGTCCACCCCAGCCAAGTACCTCTGCGCCGCGGCCCTGCTCGCGGCGACCCAGCTCGCCTCGGCCCAGGAGGTGAAGACCATCTCCACCGCCGAGCTCAAGGCCAAGGCCGAGGCCGGCCCGCCGGCCAGCTGGGCCTTCGCCCTCGTCGACGCCCGCACCGAGACCGAGTTCAACGAGGGCCACATCCCGGGCGCGTTCCTCGTCCCGGCCAAGACCACCCCCGAGAAGCTCCCCGGCCTCGTCAAGGACAAGTCCCGGCTGGTGGTCTTCTACTGCAACGGCCCGGGCTGCACGAAGAGCCTCAAGGGCGCCAAGCTCGCCATCGCCGCCGGCTACGCCAACGTGCGCGAGTACAACGAGGGCCTGCCGGCCTGGCAGGGCGCGGGCCTCAAGGTCGAGGGGACGCCGCTCCCGGCGGTGACCCTGCCCGCCGTGGCCCCCGCCGCCCTGAAGGCGCAGCTCGGCCCGGGCGGGCCGGCCCTGGTCGACATCCGCGACGCCGACGAGTTCGAGAAGTTCCACCTCCCCGGCTCGATCAACATCCCCCTCGACGCGCTGGTGAAGCGCGCCAAGGAGATCCCGGCCGGCCGGATCTGCATCGTCGACCACGTCGGCCACCAGAACGCCTGCGCCGCCCGGGTCCTCGCCAAGCTGGGCCACGCCGACCTCGAGGCCCTCGAGGGCGGCCTCATGGCCTGGCAAGACGCCGACCTCCCGACGACCGCGCAGAAGTGACGGCTCGAGGGCTCCGGGGCGGCCCCTGGCGCGCTCGCGCGAGGGCGCGGGGCGGCGGCCCGGTCGGCGAGGCGCCCCCTTGCGAGCGCGGCCTCGCCCCGCCCGCCCCGGGCCCGCCGCGACCCCCCGGGGCCCGCCCCCCAGGACTCGAGAGGCACCCTCGCGCGACCACCTCGACCCCCGGGGCGAAGGGGCCGCGACCCGGCGATCCTTCCTTGTCGGGCGGGGCACAACTGCCTAACATCCCCCGACTTACCCTGAGCCGGGCGAACGCCCCCAAGGACAGCCGTGGCCAAGCTAAAGCCTCTCCTCCTCGTGGTCCTCGACGGCTTCGGCCTGCGCGCCGAGCGCGAGGCGAACGCCATCGCCATCGCCGGCACCCCCAACATCGACGCCCTCGAGCGCGAGTTCCCCTTTACCGAGCTCAAGACGAGCGGCCTCTCGGTCGGGCTCCCCGAGGGTCAGATGGGCAACTCCGAGGTCGGCCACACCAACCTCGGGGCCGGCCGCATCGTCTACCAGGACCTCGTGCGCATCAACCGAGCGGTGGAGGACGGCTCGTTCTTCAAGAACCCGGTGCTCCTCGAGGCCATGAGCCGCGCCGCCTCCGCCGGGGGGACGGTCCATTTCATGGGCCTCCTGTCCGACGGAGGGGTGCACAGTCACGTCGAGCACCTCCACGCCCTGCTCGAGCTCGCCCGGCGCGAGTCGGTGCCGCGCGCCTACGTGCACGCCTTCCTCGACGGCCGCGACACGCCGCCGCGCAGCGGCCTCGACTACATGGCCGCGATGGAGAAGCGGCTCGCCGAGACCGGCTACGGCAAGGTGGTGACCGTCATGGGCCGCTACTACGCCATGGACCGCGACAAGCGCTGGGACCGGGTCGGGCTGGCCTACGCCGCCATGGTGCGCGGCGAGGGCTACCGGAGCGCCTCCCCAGTGCGCGCCATCGAGGAGGCCTACGCCCGCGGGGAGAACGACGAGTTCGTCAAGCCGACGGTGGTGGTGGACGGCACCGGGGAGCCCCGCGCCCGGGTCCGCGACGGGGACGTGGTGGTCTTCTACAATTTCCGGGCCGACCGCGCCCGCGAGATCACGCGCGCCTTCACCCAGGAGGGCTTCCACGAGTTCGACACCCGCGGCCGGCCGCGCCTCGCCTACTACGCCTGCCTCACCGAATACGACAAGACCTTCGGGCTACCGGTGGCCTACGGTCCCGACCAGCCGACCGAGATCTTCCCCGAGCTCGTCGCCAAGGCCGGGGTGGCGCAGCTGCGCTGCGCCGAGACCGAGAAGTACGCCCACGTCACCTTCTTCTTCAACGGCGGCCGCGAGGTGCAGTTCCCGGGCGAGGACCGCATCCTCGTCCCGAGCCCGCGCGACGTGAAGACCTACGACGAGAAGCCCGAGATGAGCGCGCGCGAGGTGACCGACAAGCTGGTGGCGGCCATCGAGACCGGCAAGTACGGCTTCATCCTGGTGAACTACGCCAACCCGGACATGGTGGGCCACACCGGGATCCTCGAGGCGGCCGTGAAGGCGGTGAAGGTGGTGGACGAGTGCGTCGGCCGGCTGTGGGCGGCGGCCCAGAAGGCCCACATGGCCATGATCGTCACCGCCGACCACGGCAACTGCGAGATGATGGTCGACCCTGTGACCGGACAGCCCCACACCGCGCACACCCTCGGCCCGGTGCCCTTCATCCTGGCCGACCCCGACCTTCGGGGCGCCACCCTGCGCAAGGACGGGGTCCTCGCCGACGTGGCCCCGACCGCCCTGCGGATCATGGGCCTCGCCCAGCCAGAGGCCATGAAGGGGCTCAGCCTCGTGGTGCGATGAGAGGGTCCGGGGGACCCCCTCGCGAGCCGGCGGCCCGCCCGCTCGGCCGCGCGCCCCGGGTGGCCTTCCGTCCCTCGAGGCCTCCGGGCCCCCCGCCCGAGGAAACCGGGGCCTTCCGGGGAATCGAACGGGTGCCAGGGGGTTACACTGCGCGGATGCGACCTCCCCCCCGCGCGCCGGCGCCTGCCCGGTTCGTCCCCCTCCTCGCGGTCGCCCTGCTCGGCGGGCTCCCTCGCGGCGCCCTCGCCGAGGGGCCGGGCGGACCGAGCGCCGCTCTCTCCCCGGACCCGGTCGAGGCGCAGGCGAGCCTGCTCTCCGCCGAGTTCCGCCGCGACCACGCCGAAGCCCGCGCCCTCGTCCCCCTGGCGGAGCTCGCCGGGCTCGAGGACGACGTCACCGATCTGGCCCGGCTGGCGGTGGTCTTCGGACAGGCGGCCGACGATCCCAAGGCGGCGCCGGAGGTGAGGGCCTACGCTCGCTTCCGCCTGGTGGGCCTCGAGCGCTCGAGAGGCAATCTGCAGCGCGCCTCGGCCGAGCTCGGGCGGCTCGCCTTCCTCTCCGGCTGGCAGGTGGCCGGGCCCTTCGACAACGAGGGCAAGCGCGGCTTCGACGAGGTGTTCCCCCCCGAGCGGGAGCAGGACCTCGCGGCGCGCTTCCCGGGCAAGGCCCGCGAGGTCGGCTGGCGCGCGCTGCCGCCGGAGGCCAGTGCCTCCGGGTTCGCCTTCCTCGGGGCGGCGCTGCGCCCGGCCCGGCAGGTGGTGGTCTACGCCCTCACCGCGGTGGAGGCGCCGCGCGAGGAGTGGGTGCGCCTGTACCTGGGCGCAAGCGGGGCGGTCAAGGTCTTCGTGAACGGGGCGCTCGTCCACCAGGACCCCACCTATCACCCGGCCCGCTTCGACCAGGCCGCGGTGGCCTTCGTCCTGCGCGCCGGGGTGAACCGCATCCTCGTGAAGCTCTGCCACGACGAGGGCCGGCTGGGCTTCTTCGCCCGCCTGACCGACGCTCGCGGCGAGCCCTTGGCCCAAAAGGTCCGCGGGCCGCCCTACCCGGCGCTGCTCGGCCCCTCCGACCCGAAGGCCGAGCCGGTGCCCGGGATCGCCGCCGAGCTCGAGAAGCGGGCCCGCGAGGCCCGCGGGTCGCTCGCCGCCTTCGCCCATCGCGACCTGGCGGTGCTCCTCGCCGAGCGCCGGCCGGGGGAGGACCGGGAGCGGCGGGCGGCGGTGGAGGCGCGCCGCGCGGCGGAGCTCGGGCCGGACGAGGTGGGGCTGCGGCTCCTCGCCGCCCGGCTGGAGGACGACCAGAACCGCCGCCGGG
>DATJVF010000444.1:0-3460 GCA_035501995.1 Anaeromyxobacteraceae bacterium | reverse complement strand
TCAGGATAGCCGACCGACCGGCTTCCCGCACGGGCCATCCTCCGTGGACCGGCCCGCCCGGCGACGGGCTCCCCGGAGCGCCTCTCGGCCCACCCCCCTCACCGCCACCCGCGTCGCTCCCGCCCGATCAAGCCGCGGCGGCGTCTGGGCTTGCGCGGCGAGTTCCTGGAGGTGGCCCCGGGGGCGAGCCGCCGAGGGAGGCCATCCCCGCGCAGGCGCACCGTTCTTCGACGGCCCCTCGACCGCGGCGAGGCCGGCGACCGTGCCGATGCTAAGCTCTCGTCCCCGAGCCCGGAGGCCTCCATGCACCCCTTCCGCTACCACGTCTTCGTCTGCGACCAGCGCAAGCCGGAGGGCGCCCCGTCCTGCCAGGCCCGCGGCTCCGAGTCCGTCGTCGAGGCGCTGCGCCGCGAGGTGGTCGCGCACGACCTCGCTGGCCTGGTGGCCGTCACTCCCTGCGGCTCGCTCGGCCTGTGCGAGAACGGGCCGAACCTGGTGGTCTACCCGGAGGGCGTCTGGTACTCGCACGTCTCGGCCGCCGACGTGCCCGAGATCGTGTCCGAGCATTTCCAGCGCGGTCGTCCGGTGGAGCGCCTCGCGCGCCGCGACGAGGAGGCCTTGCGGCGGGAGATGGCCCAGAATCGCGAGAAGGCCCTCGCGGCGCGGCGAGCCCGCGAGGGGGCCGGAGCGGTGCCGGACGACCTCGCCGACACCCTGCGCGGCTACATGCCGAGCCGCGTCCTCCTCACCGCCCTCGAGCTGGACGTCTTCACCGCGGTGGCGCGCTGCGAGGAGCCCGCCGCTCCTGCGCTGGCGGCCGCGATGGGGTGCGATCCCCGCGCCACCCGCGTGCTCCTCGACGGCCTGGTGGCCCTCGGCGCACTCAAGAAGGACGGCGACCGGTACGCCAACGCCGAGGCGACGGCCCGCTTCCTCGTGGCCGGATCCCCGGACGACGCCCGCGCGGCGCTGCGGCACAACCTCTCGCTCTGGTCCACCTGGTCCACCCTCACCCAGGTGGTCCGTACCGGACGCCCGGTCCGCCACCAGGAGATGCAGGAGCGGGGCAGCGACTGGACGACGCCGTTCATCGCCGCCATGCACCGCAACGCGGCTCTCCGCGCCCCGCTGGTAGTGCAGGCGGTGGGCGCCTGCGGGGCGCGGCGCCTGCTCGACGTCGGGGGCGGCTCGGGAGCCTACGCCATCGCCTTTGCCAGGGCGGTCCCCGGCCTGGAGGCGGAGGTCTTCGACCTCCCGACGGTGGTCCCCATCGCGCAACGGCACATCGCCGAGGCGGGCCTCTCCGAGCGCGTCCGCACGCGCGTCGGCGACCTGCGGCGAGACGCCTTCGGGACCGGGTACGACCTCGTGCTCCTCTCGGCCATCTGCCACATGCTGGGCCCGGACGAGAACCGTGACCTGTTCCGGCGGATCGGCTCCGCGCTCGCCCAAGGGGGCCGGCTCGTGATCCAGGACCACCTGATGGCGGAGGACCGCACCGCACCCAGGGCCGGGGCGCTGTTCGCCATCAACATGCTGGTCGGTACGCCCGGGGGCGGCACCTACACCGAGGGCGAGTACGCCGCCTGGCTCGCCGAGGCCGGCTTCTCGAGCCCTCGCAGGATCGCGCTCCCCGGCCCGAACGACCTCCTGGTCGCGGCGCGACCCGGTCCCCTGCCAGCCGGCGCACCCGCCTAATGCGCTCGGCGGCGCGCTCGCCCGGGAGGCGGCGAAGTACGGTATGATGCCAGGCTGCACCGCGCACGGTGCCCCTCGAGCACGAGGCTCTGGGGAACGGCGGGTCCGTCGGCGTCCCCTCCGGCTCGCGGCCGGCCTAGACCTCGGCCCGGCGCACCCGGTGCCCCCGAAAGGAACCCCATGGGCTCCGAGGACGCGGCTGTGCCGGAGACCCGCGAGCGGCTTCACCTCCGCTTCGGGTTCGCCGACATCCGACCCGACCCGAGAGACCTCTGCTGCGCGCTCGGATATCCGCCGGGCGAGACCCCCGAGGTGGCGCTCGACGCCATCGAGAGCATCGTCGCCCGCGGCGAAGGGCTCTGGTCGCCCGAGGGCGGGGTGGTGATCCACACCGGCCTCGGAGTCGATCGCCCCCGCCAACGCCTGGTGGCCGGCGAGGTGCCCTTCGAGGCGGGCAAGATCGTCTGCGGCCAGTTCTCCGGCGCGAGCGCGGTGGGCGTGTTCCTCTGCACGGTGGGGCCCGGCATCAGCGACCTCATGGACGAGCTCATGGCCGCCGGCGATCCCTTCACGAGCTACGTGGCCTCCTGGATGGGCTCCCTGGCGGTGGAGCGCGTGACGGACCGGGTGCAGGAGGCCCTCGCTCGGCGCGCCGCCGCCGCTGGGCTCGCCATCACCAACCGCTACAGCCCGGGCTACTGTGGCTGGCACGTCTCCGAGCAGCACAAGCTCTTCCGCCTCCTTCCGCCCGGCTTCTGCGGGGTGCGCCTCACCGAGACCTCCCTCATGCAGCCCATCAAGTCGGTGAGCGGCTTCATCGGGCTCGGCGAGCGGGTGCGCTTCAACCCGTACACCTGCAACCTGTGCGAGCGCGAGGACTGCATCAGCCGCACGGTCCGCGCCGCGCGCGAGGCGCGGGGAGCAGCCCGCCCGGTGCCGTCCTAGAGCGCGCGGCGGGAGCGGGCGGGCGACGCCGGCGCCGCGCGCCATGGGCCCTCCCCGGAAGGGCGTCGCACCCCAGGTTATGCTCCCGCCATGGCCCTCACCGTCCTCGTCCTTTCCGACCCCAAGGCGCCGTGGCTCAAGCTGATCGGCCCTCTCCCCCCCGCCACCCGGATGGTGGTGACCGACGACGTGCAGGCCGTCCGCGAGCAGGCGCCGGTGGCCGACGTGCTCCTGAACGGCACCTCCGACGCCCGGCTCCTCGACGTGGCCTTGCCCCTGGCTCGGCGCGCCCGCTGGGTCCACTCGATGTGGACCGGGGTCGAGAAGCTGCTCTCCCCGCAGCTCGTCTCGAGCCCCCTCGTGCTCACCAACGCCCGGGGGGTGTTTCGTCGGCCCCTGGCCGAATGGTCGGTGGGGGTGATGCTCTTCTTCGCCTACGACCTGCGGCGCGTGGTCCGCCAGCAGGAGGCCTTCACCTGGCAGCCCTTCGAGTCCGAGGAGCTGTTCGGAAAGACCCTCGGCATCGTCGGCTACGGGGGCATCGGCCGCGCCGCCGCCGAGCGAGCCCGTCCCTTCGGGATGAGGGTCCTCGCCCTGCGACGCCGGCCCGAGGCGTCCGAGCGCGACCCGCTCCTCGACCGGACCTACCGGCCCTCCCAGATCGACGAGCTCATGGCCGCGAGCGACTACCTGCTCGTCGCCGCCCCTCTCACCCAGGAGACGCGCGGCCTCGTCGGCGAGGCGCAGATCCGCGCCATGAAGGCGAGCGGCGTGCTCATCAACGTGGGACGGGGCCCGGTGATCGACGAGGCCGCGC
>DATJVF010000443.1:0-5394 GCA_035501995.1 Anaeromyxobacteraceae bacterium | reverse complement strand
GGTCCTCGACGTCATGCTCGAGCTCGCTGCCCAGGGCATGACCATGGTGGTCGTCACCCACGAGATGGGCTTCGCCCGCCAGGTCGCCGACCGGGTCATCTTCATGGACGAGGGGCGGATCGTCGAGGAGAACCCGCCCGCCGAGTTCTTCGCCCACCCGAGGAACGAGCGGACCCGCGACTTCCTCGCCAAGGTCCTGCCGCGCTGACCGGGAGCCCCTCTTGGGGCCCGCGAAAGAAAGCCGGCGCACCGGCCGTAAGGACGGCGATGGCCGCCTTCTTCCTGTGGCTCCTCCTCCTCCTCTTCTGCTGGCCGCTCGCGCTGCTGGCCCTCCTCCTCTACCCCCTCGTCTGGCTCGTCCTCCTGCCCTTCCGCGTCCTCGGGATCGCGGTGGGGGGCGCGCTCTCGCTCCTGCGCGCGCTCCTCGTCCTCCCGGCGAGGGTGCTCTCGGGGCGAGCCCTCTAGGGCTCCAGGGCGCCCTTCGCCGCGCTGCTCCCCGGCGCGGCCGCCCGCGGCGGGGCCCCGCCGGGCCGCGCCTCGAAGACCCGCAGCGCGAGGACCCCGAGGAGGATGAGGGCGCTCCCGACGAGCTGGCCGGGGGTGAGCCGCTCACCGAGGAGGAGGTAGGCGGTGATGGCGGTGAAGACCGGCTCGAGGGTGACGACCAGGTTCGCCACGCTCGAGGGCAAGTAGCCGAGGCTCACGTTGTAGAGCCCGAAGCCGACCACCGTCGGGCCGGCTGCCAGGGCGAAGAGCAGACCCCAGCCCCCGAGCGAGCCCCCGAGCCACAACAGCTCCGAGGGGCGAGAGGCGGCCCCCGGGAGCGCCGGGCCGAGGACGAGGTTCAGGGCGAGGAGGTACAGGGCCGCGAAGCCGAAGGTGTAGAGGAGCGTCGTGAAGGGGTCGTGCCCGCGCTCGGCGGCCGTGCGGCCGAAGAGGCCGTAGAGCGCGTAGCACAGGCCCGAGGCCACCCCGAGGAGGACCCCGAGGAACTCGGCGCGCGGGGCGGCCTCTTTGAGGACGCCCGCCACCAGCGCGCAGCCAGCCAGGCTGGAGAGGGTGGCCGCCACCTTGGCGAGCGAGAGCCGCTCCGCGAGCCAGAACCGGCCGAGCACCACGCTGAAGGCGGTCGAGCTGTAGACGAGGACGGTGGCGAGCGCCGCCCCGGTGAGGGCTACCGAGGAGGTCCACAGGGCGTTGAAGAGGGCCAGGACGAGCCCGTACCCGGCGAAGAAGGGGAGCTCTCGCGGCGAGACGGGGAGCTCGGCGCGGCGGGCGAGGCCGAGCACCGGCGCGAGGCTCACCACCACGAACAGGTCGCGCCAGAAGGCCAGCACGAGCGGCGGCAGGTGGTAGGCGCGCGAGAGGTGCCGGATGAAGATGGCGGTGGTGGAGAGCACCGCCGCGGCCGCCACGCCGACGAGGTAGCCGCGCGCAGGGGGGCTCTTGGGGGCCATCCGCCCCGAGGGTACCGCAAGGCGGCTCCGGAAGAGCCTAAAAGAGCGGCAGCTGCCCGTCCGGCGGGGGCGGCTCGAGCAGCTCGGGGCCGTCGTTCCCCACCGTATTTACTTTGGGTGATACCTCTTGCACGCTCAGCCAGTCCTCGGGGGCGGGCGCGAGGAGCCCCGGGTCGCCCCGGGCGAGCCAGGCCTCCGCCCCCTCCGGCGAGAGCAGGGCCGGCATCCGGTCGTGCACCGCCCCCACGGTGGCGTTGGACCGCGTGGTGAGGATGACGAAGGCCACCTCGTCCGCCTCGTCCTCCGCCAGGCCGGCGAAGAGCAACAGCCGCCCGCCCGGCGGGTGGAAGAAGAGCGGCCGGCGGGCCCGCTCGCTCCCCCGCCACTCGTAGAAGCCGTCGGCCGGGACGAGGCAGCGCCGCTCGGCGAAGGCGCGCCTGAAGGTGGGGAGGGTGGCCGCGCTCTCCGAGCGGGCGTTCACCACCGCCTGGCCCGAGCGGCCCCTGAAGCCGAAGCGCGCCCGGCGCAGGAGGCGCCGCCCGCCCACCACCTCCAGGATGAGGTGCTCCTCGGTGGGGGCGATGTTCCAGCGAGGACGGTAGAGGAGCGCCGCCTGCCGGTCGACCTCGGCGGCGAGCGTGCGCGCGAGCTCGTCCACCTCGCGCGTCGTGAGCGTGAAGCGCCCGCACATGGCCGGCGAGAGGGTAACCCGGGCGCGGCCGGGACGCCGGCCGGAGCCGAGGGCACGCTCCGCAAGGGGCGATGCGCCGGAGCGCCCGGCCCAGGAAAGCAAGAGGAGAGAGAGGGCCGAGGCGAGCGTGCCGGACGGGAGCCAGGAGCGCGAGGAGGGGAGGGAGGCGGGCGCGCCGAGGAGCGCCCGCACGCTGCGCGAGCGAGCCTGCCTGGAGCTCCACTTCCCCGCCTCCACCCGGCCGCTCTCGGTCGACGGGGTGAAGGGTTACCTCTTCCCCCTCGAGACCGAGCTCGGCGACCGCTTCGAGCTCTTCGCCTGGTTCGACGGCAGCGCCTACCAGGTGAGGGTGGTGCACCCCGCCCTCGAGGGCCTGGGCCCCCACGCGGTCCACCTGTTCCCCGACCGCCGGATCTGCTTCGGCCACCGGGACGGCGGCGGGGTGGCGACGCTCGAGGAGGCCCACGCGCGGAGCGCCCTGTGGGCGAACGGGATGAGCGCCTACCTGCGCGGCGCCAGGTTTCCCTTCTAGGCCAAGGCGAGGCCATCTCGAGGAGGCGACCCGTGGCAGAGTCCGTGCTCGACCGGCTGAGGGAGGTGGTGCTCGACAACCGCGAGCGAAGGGAGGAGCGCCCCGCGGCGCGCGGGCGGCAGGTGTTCGTCGATCCCGGGGGCCGCATCGTCCTCGGCGACGCGGTCCCGGAGGGCGAGGGCCACGCGCTCTCCGAGGTCCACCAGGCCGTCTTCGCGGCGTCCGGCGCGATCCCTCCCGAGGGTGCTTGACCTTCTTCGTCGGCGACTGGGTGCTCTCGGCCCTCGAGCGCGAGATCTCGGCCCTCCCGCCCGAGCGCGGCGGCGCGCTGCTCGGCCCCGCCGGGCGCCTGCTCGTCACCTCCTTCGAGCCCGACCCGGAGGCCACCTGCTCGGCCTCGAGCTACCGGCCGAGCCGCTCGCTCGACCTCCGCGTGAGGGAGCTCGAGCGCGGGCAGGGGGTCGAGCTCAAGGGCGTCGCCCACTCGCACCCGGGCCGGCTCAGGGTCCCCTCCGAGCAGGACGCCCGCGAGCTCGCGGTGGGGCTCGCCCTGAACGGCCACATGCCGTGCTACCTCGCCCCCATCGTGACCACCCCGGCCACCCTCCCGCTCGAGGAGCACGAGCTCGCCCTCGGCGAGGGCCAGGTGAGCTTCTTCGCCGCCTACCGGGAGCGCGGCGGCGGCGCCCGGGTGGCCCCGCAGCGGGTCCTGGTGGTGCCGCTCCTGCGCGACCTCGCGAGGCTCGCGCGCGAGCTCGGCGGCGAGAGGCCGGAGGTCTTCCTCTCCGACGCCGGGCGAGGAGAGCTCCTCGCCGGCCGGGTGGCGCTGCCCGGGCCGGTCGAGCTCCTCCTCCTCGCGAGCGAGCACTACCCGCTCCTCTCGCCGCTCCTGCTCGTGACCGCCGAGGGCCGCTCGGAGCAGCTGGAGCTCGCCCTCAGGGCCGAGCTCCCGGAGGAGGAGCGCCTCGTCGAGGCGGTGCGCCGCGTCTTCCGCCCCCCGGGGCCCTACCGCCGGTCCTTCGGCCCGCGGGGCGGGAGGGCCTTGACCCGCGACCCCGAGCGCGCCGCGCTGGCCGACTTCGAGGTGCGCTACGGCGCCGAGGACGTCGAGGGCGGCGCCCGGTCCCTCGGCGAGGCCCTGCTGGCGCGCGGGCGCGGGCTCCTCTCCCCGGCTCTGCGCGCGCGCCACGTCCTCCTCGTCGGCCTGGGATCGGTGGGCTCCTACCTCGGAGAGCAGCTCGCCCGGAGCGGCGTCGGTCGGTTCACCCTCGTCGACCCGGAGCGCGTGGAGGCGGTGAACCTCTCGCGGACCGCCTACGAGGCTTCCGACCTGGGGCGGCCCAAGGCGGAGGCGCTCTCACGGCGGCTCCTCCGCGTGGACCCCGCGCTCGGCCTGGCGCGCTTCCCGGTGGCCCTCGAGGCCCTCCCGCCCGAGGAGCTCGACCGCATGGTCCGGGCCGCCGACCTGGTGGTGGCCGCCACCGACGACCCCGCCGCCCAGCGCAGCTTGAACCGCTTCGCCTACGCCCGAAAGAAGCCGGCCCTCTTCGTGGGACTCTACGCCGGCGCCGAGGGCGGGGAGGTGCTCCTCACCCTTCCCGAGCGGACCCCGTGCTACCTGTGCGCGACCAGGGTGCGACACGCGGTGGAGGAGCAGGCCGGTCCGGTGACGCCGGCCGACGACTACGGCACCGCCCGCCTGGCCGGCGAGAGGGCCCTCGGGTCGGACGTGCAGCACGTGGCGAGCGCCGCCGTGAAGCTCGGCCTCGCGCTCCTCTCGCCCGAGGGCGACGAGGGGGCGCTCGCCCGCCTCGGCGAGGAGATCGTCGCGGGCGGGCAGACCTACCTCACCCTCTCCACCGTGCCGCGCTACTGGTTCTACCCGCACATCTTCGGCGAGACCGCCGGGCAGGGGGCCTTCCAGAGCGTCTGGCTCACGCCTTTGCGCCGGCCGAGCTGCCCGGTCTGCGGCGATCCCGAGGAGCGCGTCGATCCGCTCGAGGTGCCCCTGCGGGCGCCGCGACCCGAGGCGTTCGAGGCCCTCGCCCGCGGCGGGTAGGGCGCCCCGGCGCGCCCCTTGCGGGGCGCCTCGGCATCGGCGCGGCGACATCAAGGATGTCCAGCCGAGCGGCAAGAATAGCCATTCTGGGGGGATGCCCCCCTCCCTATACTGCCCCTCGCGTGGGATCGGGCGATCGCTCGGGCGGAGAGGGCGCGCGGCCGCTCGCGGCGACCGCGCGACGAGGCCTCCTCCGAGCCTCGCTCGGCCGAACGGTTCCTCGTTTTTCGGGTACCCTTCGGCGGGGGCCTGGGGCGGGGTGGGCGCCGTCCTGGGCGCGCCCAGGGACACGCTAGAGCGGAGGGTCGAACATGACGGCAGCCACCTGCGCGGCCATCGACCTCGGCGCGGCGAGCGGACGCGTCGTGGCCGCCACCTTCGACGGGGAGCGCATCGTCCTCCGCGAGGCCATCAGGTTCGAGCACCCGCTCCTGCGCGATCCGGCCACCGGGTACCAGCACTGGGACCTCGCGCTCATCGAGGCGCGGGTGCGGGAAGGCCTCGAGCGAGCCGAGGCCCTCTCCCCGCTCGAGAGCCTGGGGGTCGACACCTGGGGCGTCGACTACGTGCTCCTCGACGAGGGGCTGGCGGTGGTGGGCCTGCCGGTCTCCTACCGCGACGAGCGCACGAGCGGCATGATCGAGGAGGTCTCGTC
>DATJVF010000442.1:0-3306 GCA_035501995.1 Anaeromyxobacteraceae bacterium | reverse complement strand
GCCATCGCGGCCCGGGCGCGCATCGACTGGCTGCGGCGCCAGGGGCGGCGCGAGGAGACGACGGACGACGAGGAGCTTCGCGAGGCCCCCGACCCCGCCGACCCGGCCGACGGGTTCCTCGAACGCGAGCGCGGCGAACGGGTACGGGCCGCCCTCGAAAGCCTGGGCGAGGGCCAGCGCATGGTGGTCCACCTGCACCGGTTCGAGGGCCTGAGCTTCGCCGAGATCGGCCGGGCGCTCGGCATCAGCGAGGGAGCGGCCAAGCTCCGCGCCTTCAGGGCCTACGCCCAGCTGCGCGCCCAGCTCGCGGACCTCGTCGCGAAGGAGGCGTCGTGACGGAGTGCGAGCGCATCCGGGCCGCTGCGCCGGGGCTCGCGGCTCTGCCGCCGGACGACCCGGAGCGCGCCGCCGCCCGGGAGCACGCCCGGACGTGCCCCGGCTGCGCCGAGGCGCTCCTCGAGGGCGAGCGGCTCGAGGCCTTGCTCGGCGGGCTCGCCCCGGACGCCCTCCCGGCGGGCGCGGCCTCAGGGGTCGCCCGGGCCATTCGGGAGGAGCTCGCGCGGGAGGTGCGGCGGCGCCTCGTCGGCTCCCTCGTCGCCCTCGCGGCCGCGCTCGTCCTCCTCGTCACCCTCGCGCACGCGCGCTCGCACTCGGCCGGGGACTGGGCGCTCTCGGCGGCCCTGGCGGCCACGGCCGTCCTGCTCGCCAGCCTGGCCGGGCGGTTCACCCTCGGCGCCGCCTCGGCGGCGGTGGCCGCCGCGCTCGGTGCCGCGCTCCTCGGGGGCCGCGCGGGGCCCCTCGAGGCGGGCATGGGACTCCACTGCCTCCTCTCGGAGGTCGCGGCCGGCGGCCTCGTCCTGGTGGCGGTGCGGCTCGCCCTGCGGGGCGGGTCCAGCGCGCCGTCCTTCTGGGCCTTCGCGGCCGGCGCCGCCGCCGGCGCGCTCGCCGCCGACGCCGCCCTCGAGGTCACCTGCGGGGCCCGCGAGTCGCTGCCCCACCTCTTGGTCTTCCACCTGGGGGGCGTCCTCTTGGCGGCCGGGCTCGGGGGCCTCGCCCTGCGGCGGCGGCCCGCGGAGGAAGCCCTGGCCGCCCATCGGCCCTGAGGCGCCTCGGGCTCACAGGGTCACGAGGCCCCGGCGGGCCGCCAGCACGATGGCCTCGCTGCGATTCTCGGCGCCGAGCTTGCCGAGGATCGACTCGACGTGAAACTTGGCGGTCCGCTCCGAGGTGCCGAGGCGCTGGGCGATGACCTTGTTCGTGAGCCCCTCGGCGAGGAGCGAGAGCACCTCGAGCTCGCGCGGCGTGAGCCCCTCGGCCGGCGCCGGGGCCCTCGGGCGCAGCCAGCCCGCGAGCGCGCCCTCGAGCGTCACGAGTCCGCGCGCGGCCGAGAGGAGCGCCAGGGCGAGCTTGTCCGCGCCCGCGTCGCGGAAGAGGATCGAGCGCGCCCCCGCCCGCAGCGCGCTCGCCGCCTCCTCCTCGCCGGCCACGAGCGCCACCACCGGGAACAAGTCGGCGAGCTCGCGCAGCGCTCCCGGGCCCGAGAGGGCGTCGAACAGCACCGCCTCGGCCTCGAGGGCCCGCAGACCGGGGAGGTCCGAGGGGCTCGCACCTCCCACCACCGCCACCTCCTCCCGCCCCGCGAGGAGCGCCGAGAGGCCGCTCCGCGTGAGCGGATCCTCGCTCGCCACCGCGACGCGAAGGGGGGGCATCCCTCCCCCATAAGTCGAGCCGCGCCCGAGCGCCGCGCGGGGGCGGGCGTTCATCGGTCATGCGACGAGGGCCGAGGAAATGGTTGCTGCGGCCTTCGGCGCCCCGTTAGTTGTCCACTTCCGGAGCGGCGGTCACGCCGGGGAGGGCGGGCGAGCTCCGAGGGGTGACGTGGAGTGCCTCTATCTAGCGAGGGGAGGGAGCCATGCGCGCAAGGAGGCTCACCACGGCGGCGTCGACCGCCCTCGTTCTCGTCGCGGGATGCGCCCGGCCCAAGGCCGACGAGCTCACCGCGCACTACCCGCAGGTGGCGCGGCGCATCCTTTCCGGGGCGGGATTCGCTCCGACGGGCGGCGCCTTCGTGCCGGTGGAGCCCTCCCTCGCCGACCCGGTGAAGGCGGCCGAGGCGTCCCTCGAGCGGAGGGGTCGAGCGAGGCTCGCGCTCCCGGCGCGCGGCGCGGACCTCGCGACCTTGACGCTCCCGGGCGGCCTCGCGGTGGAGGTGAGGGAGCGCGGCCTCGTGGGCCGGGGCCACAGGGTCGGCGGGGCGCTCGCCTACGCGCGGGAGGGCGGGACCTCCTACTGGTCGGAAAGCGAGGACGGCTTCGAGGAGTGGGTCCTCGTCGAGAAGGCCGGGCCGGCGCCGGTGGCGGAGTGGGAGGTGAGGGGAGCGTCCTTGTGGCAGGAGGGGGACGCGGTGCTCCTCGCCGACCGGGCGGGCACGGTGCGGGCGCGGGTCACCGCGCCACGAGCGTACCGGCGAGACGGCACCGTTGCGCGGGCCTGGCTCAAGGCCAGGGGTGAGGTCCTCGCCCTCTACACGGACGCGCGCGGTCCGGCCCTCGTCGACCCTGGCTGGACGGCGGTCGGAGCGATGGCGGCGGCGCGCGCCCTCCACACGGCGACGCTCCTCTTCTCGGGGAAGGTGCTGGTGGTAGGGGGCTATGGCACCACCGACGGCGGCTACAACGCGAGCGCTGAGCTGTTCGATCCGGCGACCGGGACTTTCAGCGCGACGGGCTCGCTCACCACCGCGCGCTACTACCACACGGCCGTGCTCCTCCCCTCCGGGAAGGTCCTCGTGTTGGGTGGCTACAGCTCGAACGTGCTGGACAGTGCGGAGCTGTACGATCCGGTGGCAGGGACCTTTAGCCCGACCGGGCACCTCACGACGGCTCGCCAACTTTCCAGCGCCACGGTCCTTGCCTCGGGCCAGGTGCTGGTAGCGGGTGGGATCGGCAGCGGCGGTGCCATCGCGAGCGCCGAGCTGTACGACCCCGTGGCGGGGACCTTCAACGCGACCGGCTCCCTCGCCGCCGCACGCTCCGAGCACACGGCGACGCTCCTCTCCTCGGGCAAAGTACTCATCGCGGGTGGTGAAGGCGCGGGCGGCGTGCTCTCGAGCGGCGAGCTCTACGACCCCGCGGCGGGGACCTTCAGCGCGACCGGCTCCCTCGCCGCCGCGCGCTACCAGCACAGCGCGACCGCTCTGACCTCGGGGAAGGTACTCGTGGTGGGGGGGTTCGGGACGACGAGCGCACTCGCGAGCGCGGAGGTCTACGATCCCGCCGCGGGGACCTTCAGCGCCACGGGCTCGCT
>DATJVF010000441.1:0-2605 GCA_035501995.1 Anaeromyxobacteraceae bacterium | reverse complement strand
GGCGCCGCCGTGCGCGGTCACGATCTCGCGCGCGATGAAGAGGCCGAGCCCGACGCCGCCCGAGCGCGCGCCCGGCACCCGGTAGAACCTGTCGAAGATGCGGTCGAGGTGCTCGGGGGCGATCCCCTCGCCGTTGTCCTTGACGAGGAAGCGGGCCTGCCCGCCGGAGCTCCCCGCGCTGAGCTCGACCCGGCCTCCGGCGGCGGTGTGGCGCAGGGCGTTGGCCACCAGGTTGGTGAGCACGAGCGCCACCCGCTCCGGGTCGCCTTGCACCGCGAAGGCCTTCTCCGGCGGGACCACCGCCAGCTCGACCCCGGCCTTCTCGGCGCTCCCCCGCAGGACCGAGGCGGCGTTCTCGAGGAGCTCCCCGGCCTCGAGGGGCCGCAGCTTGAGCGGCATGCGGCCGGCCTGGATGCGCGAGAGGTCGAGCAGGTCGTCGACGATGCTCTGCAACCGCTCGCAGTCCTGGCGGGCGGCGTGCATGAGGTCGGCCTGCTTCTCGGTGAGCGGT
The DNA here is from genome assembly GCA_035501995.1 of Anaeromyxobacteraceae bacterium. GTDB lineage: Bacteria > Myxococcota > Myxococcia > Myxococcales > Anaeromyxobacteraceae > Anaeromyxobacter_A. Next base: position 2,094 of record DATJVF010000441.1, on the reverse strand, counting down.
CCCACCACCTCCTCGGCGCACAGGTGGATGGCCATGCGCAGCGAGGTGAGCGGGGTGCGGAACTCGTGGGCCACGGTGGCCACGAGGTCGTTCTTGAGCTCGTCGAAGCGCATGAGGCGGGTGACGTCCTGCAAGACCAGGGTCACCCCGACCACCCCGCCCTGCTCGGAGTAGAGGGGGGTCGCGCGGGGGAGCAGGTGGCGATCGCCCTCGGACGACTCCACCCGCACCGCCTCCTCGAAGCCGCTCGGCACGTAGGGGCCCTTGCCGGCCAGGACCTGGCCGCGCACCCTCTCCACCTCGGCGCGCAGGGCCGGCTCCAGCATGGAGAGGGTGGGCGCCCCCGCGCCGGCCCCGAGGTGGAGCATGGACTCGGCGGCGCCGTTCAGGTTGAGGATCCCGCCCTCGGCGTCGAGCACCAGCACCGGATCGGGGAGGCTGTCGATGGCCGCCTGCGAGGCCTGCTGGGCCTGGAGCAGCTCCCCGAGCGAGCTCTTCCGGTACTGGCCGAGCCGGTCGGCCATGGTGTTGAACTCGCGCGCCAGGGCGGCGATCTCGTCCTTGCCGACCACCCGCAGGCGGGCTTCGAGGTCGCCCTCCCCGATCCGCCTCACCGTCTGGGTGAGCGCGCCGAGCGGACGGAGGAGCTGGGTGGTGAGCCCGGCCGAGAGGAACAGGCCGAAGGCCAGGGCCGCCACCGTCACCACCACCACCACCGTGCTGTCGCGCTCGGCGGCCCTCCGCGAACGCTCGCTCTTCGACACCATGGCGTCCTGGTTGAGCTCGAGCACCTCCTCGGCGGAGGCCTGCACGGCGCGGTAGGCCGGCACGAGCTCCCCGAAGTAGCGCCGGAGCTGCTCGGCCGGCGGCCCGCTCAAGGAGGCGAGCGTCTCTTGGTAGGTGGTCCAGACCTGCCTGAGGCGCGCGGTCGCCCGGTCCTCGCCCGGCTCGGTGATGTTGTGCTCCTGGGCCACGAGCTCCGACTCGAAGCGCTGCAGGAACGGCTCGGGAGGGGTGGGGGCGGCCTGGTCGGTCGCCCGTTCCAGGGCCCCGGTCTGCAGCCGCTCGATGGCCACCATCATGCGCTCGGCGGCGAGCACGCTGCGGTAGTTGTCCTTGAGGATGAGCTCAGGGCTGTGGCCGAGGGCCGAGATGGTCCTCACCGAGGCCACCCCGAAGATGAGCAGGACGAGGGCGAGGGGCGCCTGGGCGAGGAGGAGCTTGCCCCGGAGGGTCACGGCCCGCCCTCCTCGCGGCCCTCGAAGGAGACGATGTGGAGGTCGAGCCCGCTCCCCTCGTCCACCAGGCGCCGCAAGACCGAGCGGCGCCACAGCCGGCCCCACCAGGGCTGGACGCTGCGTCCGACGATGATGTCGCTCACCCGGTGGGTGCGGGCGAAGTCCAGCATGGCGGTGGCCGGGTCGCGCGAGCGCAGGCGCACCACCTCGGCGCCGAGCTCGCGCGCCTTGTCGGCGTTGTCGTGCAGCCGGCGCTGGACCTCGGAGTCGATCCGGTCCGGCGCCTCCTCCGGGGTCTCCACGTACACCACGAACCAGTCGGTGTTGAGGCGCCCGGCCATGCGGGAGCCGCGCCGCAGGAGGGCCAGCGCGTGGGGGGGGTTCGAGGAGAGGGCCACCATGACGCGGCCGCGGGTGGCGGCCGGGGTCTCGCCCAGGCGGGCGGCCTGGGCGGCGGTGCGGTCGAGGCTCTCGGCCACCTCGCGCAGGGAGAGCTCGCGCAGGGTGGCGAGGTTCTGGTCGCGGAAGAAGTGCTCGAGCGCCCAGGGGATCTTCTCCTTCGGATAGATCTTGCCCGCCTTGAGGCGCTCGACCAGGTCCTCCACCGCCAGGTCCAGGTTCACCACCTGGTCGGCCTGCTCGAGGAAGGCGTCCGGGACGGTCTCCCGCACCGCCACCCCGGTGTTGCGGTGGATGAGGTCGTTCAGGGACTCGAGGTGCTGGATGTTGAGGGCCCCGATCACGTTCACCCCCGCCCCGAGCAGGTCGAGCACGTCCTGGTAGCGCTTGCGGTTCTTCGACCCCGGCACGTTGGTATGGGGGATCTCGTCCACCACCGCCACCTGGGGCCGCCGGG
>DATJVF010000440.1:0-16877 GCA_035501995.1 Anaeromyxobacteraceae bacterium | reverse complement strand
TCTTCTCGGGCGAGGAGCGCATGAAGCCCACCGCCACCCTCTCCGGCGGCGAGACGGTGCGCCTGCTCCTCGCGAACCTCATGCGCACCCGGGAGAACGTGCTCGTGCTCGACGAGCCCACGAACCACCTCGACCTGCAGGCCATCGCCTCGCTCGCCGAGGGCCTTAACCGCTACGAGGGCACCGCCCTCTTCGTCACCCACGACCAGCAGCTCATCGGCGAGGTGGCGACCCGCATCTGGGCCCTGCGGGAGGAGGAGCCCGTCCTGGACTTCCAGGGGACCTTCGACGAGTTCCTGGAAAAGCACCCCGACCTCGCCGCCCACCACCGCTAGCGCCATGGGCGGAGGGCGCGAGCGGGCCGCCCCCGGGGCGGAAGGCGAAGGGGGAGCGCGGCGGCAGATGAAGGCCGCCAGGGCCCGCCGCGAGCTCGTCCCGGGCCAGTCGGTGGCGCTCCTGAAGGAGCTCCACCTCCTCACCCGGGAGGGCGACCTCAACGCCGACAGCCTGCGCAAGCTCAAGCAGGTGAACCACCTCGTGCGGCTCCTCGCCCCGGCGGTGGAGGACGTCCTCTCCCGCTTCGGCGAGCCGGTGCTCGTGGACTGCGCCGCCGGGAAGAGCTACCTGGGCTTCATCCTCCACGAGCTGTTCCTGGGCCCGGCCGGGAAGGGCCACCTCATCGCCGTCGAGTCGCAGGACGAACTCGCCCGCGCCGGCGAGGAGCGGGCGCGGCGCCTGGGCTTCGGTCGCATGCGCTTCCTCGCCTCGCCGCTCGAGCAGGCCGAGCTCCCGGGGCGGGTCCACCTCGTCACCGCCCTGCACGCCTGCGACACCGCCACCGACGACGCCCTCTTCCTCGCCATCCGCCACAACGCCGACCACGTGGCGGTGGTGCCGTGCTGCCAGGCCGAGCTCGCCGCGCAGCTCGGGGCGAGCAAGGCGGAGGAGCCGCTCCACGCCCTCCACGCCCATCCCTGGCACCGGCGCGAGTTCGGGGCTCACCTCACGAACGTCCTGCGCGCGCTCGCGCTCGAGGCGCACGGCTACCGGGTCACCGTGACCGAGCTCACCTCCTTCGAGCACAGCGTGAAGAACGAGCTCATCCTGGGGCGGAAGGTGCGGGGGCAGGGCCTCGAAGCGAGAGGGCGCCTCGAGGCCCTGCTCTCGGTCTTCCAGGTGAGGCCGAAGCTCGTGCGCCTGCTCTCCGGGTCCGGCGGCCCTCCGGCCGGGCCCTCGCCTTAACCTTCCTGTCTCTCAGGTGAAAGTGGGCGGGCGGCACCCCGTTGTGCTGTACCCGAAAAGAGCATATCTAGCTCGGTCGTGCCCTCGACCTCGAGACCGGGACTCGCCCGAGGCCTAGCCCTCCTCGCCTGCCTCGCCGCCTGCGGGGGCGGCGCGCGCGCGCCCCGGGTGAGGCCGCCGCCCTCGGTGACGGTGAGCAAGGTGGAGGTGCGCGACGTGGCGGTGGAGGTGCGAGCGCCGGTCGACCTGCGCCCGATCGCCCTGGCCGACGTGGGCGCGAAGACCGTCGGGTATCTCGACGCGGTGCTGGTCGACCGGGGCGACCGGGTGAGGAAGGGACAGCTCGTGGCGCTGGTCCGCCCCTCCGACCTGCCCGACCAGCTGGCGGCGGCGCGCGGGGTGCTCCTGCAGGCCGAGGCGGCCGCGGTCCTGGCGCGCGCCAACAAGGAGCGGGCCGAGCGGCTCGCTCCCTCGGGGGTGGTCTCGCAGCAGGAGCTGCAGTCGAACGTCACCGCGGCGGCGGCCGCCGAGGCGAGCCTGGCGGCCGCCCAGGCCAACGTCTCGGCCCTGGCGGTCCGGCTGGGCGAGATGCGGATCGAGTCGCCCCTCGACGGCGTGGTCTCCGACCGCAAGCTCGACCCCGGCCCGCTCGTCGGCCCGACCACCGGGACCGGGGCCATCCTCACCGTGGAGCGCATCGACGAGCTGCGCTTCTTCATCTCGGTGAACGAGCGCGAGGTGGCGGGCCTCAAGGTCGGCCAGGACGCCTACGTCGAGCTCGACGCCTTCGCCGGCCACCGCTACGGCGGCAAGGTGGTGCGCATCTCCCCCGCCTTCGACCCGGTGACGCGCACCCTCGACGCCGAGGTGCACCTCAAGAACCCCGGCGAGCTGCGCTCCGGCATGTACGGGCGGGCCGCCATCGTCACCGCGGTCCACAAGGACGCCATGGTGGTGCAGGCCGCCTCGGTGCAGGTCTCGAACGGCGAGTACGTGGTGTTCGTGGCCCGGGGCGACAAGGTCAAGCGGGCCCGCCTCGAGGTGGGGGTCGACGGCGGCACCTGGCTCGAGGTGCTCTCCGGCCTCTCGCCGGGGGACGAGGTGGTGACCGCCGGAGCCGACGTGCTCTCCGACGGGGCCACCGTGCGGATAGCGCGCGACGTCGACCCCTACAGCGGCGTGGTGAGCGCCAAGCCCGAGGGCGGGGCCTCGCGGCCCTAGGACCCCAGGTCATGTGGCTCACCCGGCTCGCGCTCAAGAACCCGGTCTTCATCCTGATGATGGCGCTCGCGGTCCTGGCGCTCGGCTGGGTCTCGCTCACCCGCCTCTCGGTCGACCTCTTCCCGTCCATCGACATCCCCAACATCCAGGTGGCCACCTTCTACACGGGGGCCGACCCGGTGGACATCGAGAAGTCCATCACCATGCCCATCGAGCGCGCCGTCTCGGCCTCGCCGGGCGTGGAGCACGTGGAGAGCACCTCCAAGCAGGGCTTCTCGCGGGTCTCCATCTTCTTCCAGTTCGGGACGAACCTCGACAACGCGCAGTTCGATGTGGGCCAGCGGGTGGCCCAGATCATGAACACGCTGCCCCCCGGCATCCAGCAGCCGTTCATCCTCAAGTTCGACATCACCAACATCCCGGTGGTCCAGGTGGCCCTGACCGCCCAGGGCCTCGACGAGAAGCAGCTCTACGACCTCGCCTACAACACCATCGAGCCGCAGCTCGAGCGGTTGCCGGGGGTGGCGAGCGCCACCGTGGCCGGCGGGAAGATCCGCGAGATCGAGGTCGAGGTGCACCGGGACGCGCTCCGGGCCCGCGGCCTCGGCATCCTGGACGTCATGCGGGCGGTGCAGAGCTCGAACGTGCTCCTCCCCTCCGGCGACCTCAAGGCCGGCCCGCGCGACTACAACATCTTCTCCAACACCCAGTTCGGCGAGGCCCGCCCGCTGCGCGACGTGGTGGTGTCGCCCGCCCCGCCGGCCCGGCCGAGCGAGATGGCCTCGCCGGTGCGGGTCTCGGACGTGGCCACCGTCGAGGACGGCGCCCAGGAGCAGACCGAGATCGTCCGCGTCAACGGGGGGCGCGGGGTCTTCTTCCGGGTCCTCAAGCAGCCGGGGGCCAACACGGTGGCGGTGGTGGACGCGGTGCGCGCGGCCCTCCCCAGGCTGCGCGGGGTGCCGCCGAGCGTGCAGCTGGCGGTGGGCTTCGACCAGTCCTCCTACATCCGGGCCGCCATCAAGTCGCTCGAGCACGAGGCCGTGCAGGGGGGCCTGCTCGCCATCCTGGTGATCCTCATCTTCCTGGTCTCGTTCTCGGCGACCGGCATCATCTCCATCGCCATCCCGCTCTCGATCGTGGCCACCTTCGTCCTGCTCTACTTCACCGGGCAGACCCTGAACGTGTTCACGCTGGGGGGGCTCGCGCTCGGGGTGGGGCGCCTCGTCGACGACTCTATCGTGGAGCTCGAGAACATCCACCGCCACCTGGCGCTCGGCCAGGACCGCCGGGCCGCGGTCCTCGCCGCCGCGCAGGAGGTGGCGATGCCCATCTTCGTCTCCACCGTCACCACCATCGTGGTCTTCTTCCCGGTGGTGTTCCTGGCCGGGGTGGCCCGCAACCTCTTCGTGCCGCTGGCGCTCACCATCGCCTTCGCGCTCATCATGAGCTTCTTCGTCTCGCGCACGGTCACCCCGCTCCTGTGCCTCAAGTACCTCCGGGCCGAGGCCGAGGGAGCGGAGGGCCGCGGCCTGAGGGGCCTCGTGGCCCGCGGGCTCGAGCGGCTCGACGAGGCCTACGCGGCGGTGCTGGGCTTGGTGCTGCGCCACCGCTTCCTGGTGATCACCTCGATCGCCCTCTTCTTCGTGGCCGCGCTCGGCCTGTTCGGTAAGATCGGCAAGGAGTTCTTCCCCGACTCCGACGAGAGCCAGTTCCAGATCATCTACAAGACGCCCATCGGGACCAGGGTCGAGCTCACCGAGAAGATCACCGACCGCATCGAGAAGACCATCGAGCGCGCCATCGGCGGCGAGAAGTCCCTGGCGGGCGGGAAGGTCTTCACCACCGTCATCTCGGACACCGGGCTCCCGGTCGGGCGCACCGCCATCTACAGCTCCAACACCGGCCCCCACTCCGGCAACCTCAACGTGAACCTGGTCCCGCACATCCAGCGCGGCAAGACCGACGTGGAGCTCGCCGACGAGGTCCGCGCCAGCCTGCGCGACAGCGTCCCCGGCACCCAGGTCTACTTCTTCATCGGCGGCATCGTGAAGCGCATCCTCAACTTCGGGGCCGACGCCCCCATCGACGTGGAGATCAGCGGGTACGACCTCGAGAAGGGCGGCGACTATGCCAAGCGGCTCACCGCCCGCCTGCAGAACCTCACCGCCCCCGACGGCAAGCCGCTCATCACCGACCTCCAGATCTCGCGGGAGGAGAACTACCCCGAGCTCGACGTGGTGGTGGACCGGGAGAAGGCCGGGCTCCTCGGCGTCTCCGAGCAGGACGTGGCCCAGAGCGTGCTCGCCTCGATGGTCGGCACGAACCAGTTCAACCAGATCCCCTTCATCGACGCCAAGACCGGCAACCAGTACTACATCAACGTCCGGCTGGCCGACCGCTTCCGCCAGCACGTGGAGGACCTCTCCGACGTGGTCGTGCGCACGCCCTCCGGCAAGGTGGTGTCGCTCGCCAACATCGCCACCGTGAAGCGCGGGTCGGGCCCGGTCACCATCGGCCGCAAGTACCTGCAGCGGGTCATCGACGTCACCGCCAACGTGGCGCCCGGCAAGGACCTCGGCTCGGCCAGCGAGGCGGTCCAGCGGGTGGTGGACGAGCTGCCCCTGCCGGAAGGCTTCTCGGTGCGGCTGAGCGGCCAGACCGCGGCCCAGAAGGAGGCCAACAGCGGCCTCGCCCTGGCCGGCCTCATGGCCGTCGCCCTGGTCTACATGATCCTGGCCTCGCAGTTCCGCTCGCTCGTCGACCCCTTCGTGATCATGCTCTCGGTGCCCCTCGGGGTGAGCGGCGTGCTCATCGCGCTCTACGCCACCCGCACCACCCTCTCGGTGAACAGCGCCATGGGCATCATCATGATGGTGGGGATCGTGGTCTCGAACGGCGTCCTCCTGGTCGACTTCGCCCGGGTGCTGCGCGGCCGGGGGGTCCCGCTCATCGAGGCCACCATCCGGGCCGGCAAGACGCGCCTGCGCCCCATCCTCATGACCACCATCGCCACCATCGTGGGCCTGTTCCCCATGGCCCTCGGCTTCGGGGAGGGCAGCGAGACGAACCTGCCGCTCGCCCGGGCGGTCATCGGCGGGCTCGCCGTCTCCACCGTCTTCACGCTCTTCCTCATCCCGGCCCTCTACACCCTGCTCGAGCGCTTCTCCAAGCCGCACCCGGAGGAGCCGGAGGGGCGGGAGGCGGCGACCTGATGGGCCGTGGCCTCGCCCCTCTGGCGGCCCTCGCGGCCGCGCTGGCCCTCGCCCCCCGGCCCGACCGGGCGGCCCCCGAGGCGGCCCCGCCGGCGCGGGCGCCGGAGCGGGTGCGCTTCTCGGAGGCGATGCGGCGCGCCGCCGGGCGGGCCTTCCCCTCCCTCATCGCCGCCGAGGAGGTGCGCCGGGCCGAGGCCCTGCTCGGCGAGGCGCGCTCGGCGGCGCTGCCCTTCTTCTCCGGCAACGCGAGCTACACCCGCCTCGACTCACCAAGGCTCTCCGGGCCGGCGGTGGTGGTGGCCCGCGACAGCCTCGACGCGAACCTCACCCTGCAGCTCCCCCTCGTGGCCGCCTCCAGCTGGTCGAGCTGGGCGCACGCGGCCGAGCAGGTCGGGGTGGCAAAGAAGAGCGAGGCCGACGTCCGCCGCTCGACGCTCCTCACCGCGGCGCGGGCCTACCTCGCCATCCTCGCCCAGCGGCGGGTCATCGACGTGAGCCGGTCGGCCCTCGACATCGCCCGGGCCCGCTACGAGTTCGCCCACGCCCGCCGGGTGGGCGGGATCGGGAACGCGCTCGACGAGGTGCGCGCCGAGCAGCAGCTCGCCAGCTCCGAGGTCGAGCTCGCGAACGGCGAGCTCGGGCTGGTGCGGGCCCAGGAGGCCCTCGGGATCCTGGCCGGGGACGAGGGGCCCCTCGACGCCGAGGACGAGCCGGCCTTCGAGCCCAGGCCGGAGGCGGACGCCGTGACGGCCGCCGAGGCCAGCCGGACCGACGTCCAGGTGGCACGGGCCCGCCTCCTCGCGGCCGAGCACGTGGAGAAGGACAGCTGGCTCGACTGGCTACCCACCCTGCTCGTGACCGCCGAGGCCTTCTACAACACCCCCGCCACCGCCACCGCGCCCGAGACCGGCTGGCAGGTGCAGTTCCTCCTCTCCATCCCCATCTACGACGGCGGTCTCAGGCCGGCCCGGCTCGAGGAGCGGACGAGCCTCGAGGACGAGGGGCGCGAGACCTTGGACGCCGCCCTGCGCCAGGTGCGCTCCGACGTCCGCCTGGGGCTGGAGGAGGTGCGGCGCGAGGAGGAGGCCCTCCTGGCGGCCCGGCTGGCCTCGGCCCGGGCCCGCACCGCCCTCGACCTGACCATCGAGTCCTACCGCGCCGGCGCCACCAACGACCTCGACGTGAGCACCGCCCAGCAGCAGTCGCGCGACGCCGACCTCGCCACCGTCATCGCCGAGGACGCGGTGCGCCAGGCCCGGCTCGACCTCCTCTCCGGGCTGGGCCAGTTCCCCTGAGGAGGAGGCCGCGGCCCGGTCTCACCGCGAGTGCATGAGGAGGCGGACCACCCCGGTGGTGATGGCCGGCAGGTAGGTGATGAGCAGCACCCCCAGCGACATGATGAGCAGGAAGGGCAGGGCCCGCCGGTAGAGGTAGGGGAGCGGCTTCTCGAAGCGAGAGGCGGACAGGAACAGGTTCAGGCCCATGGGCGGGAACAGGAACCCGAGCTCGAGGTTGGCGAGGAACACCACCCCGAGGTGGACCGGCTCCACCCCGTAGGCGGCCCCGAGCGGGGCGACGAGCGGGGCGAGCACGATGATGGCCGAGTAGATCTCGAGCACGCTCCCCAGGACCAGCAGGGCCACGTTCAGGGCGAGCAGGAAGAGCTCGGGGCTCTTCACGTGGGCGGTCATCCAGGCCACGAGCCGCACCGGCACCTCGGCGTCGACGAGCCAGTTGGTGAGGCCGAGGGCCACGCCGAGCAGGATCACCACCGCCCCCACCAGCGTGGCGGCGTGGGCGAGCACGCTCGGGAGCTCGTGGCGGCCGAGCTCGCGCAGGATGACCATCTCGACGAGGAGCGCGTAGGCCACCCCCAGCGCGGCGGCCTCCACCACCGTGGCGTAGCCGCTCGCGATGGCGACCACCACCAGGACCGGGAGGCCGAGGTCCCACTTCGCGTCCCACAGCGCCGCCGCCGCCTCCGAGGCGGCGAAGGCCTGGCGCGGCACCCGGGCCTTCACCCCCGCCCACACCCCGTAGGCCGCCACGAGCAGGATCATGAGCAGGCCCGGGACGAGCCCGCCCAGGTAGAGGCTCTCGATGGGGACCTGCGCCACCACCCCGTAGAGGATGACCGGCAGGGAAGGCGGGAAGAGCAGCCCCAGCGAGCCCGCGGCGGTGACGAGCCCGAGCGAGAAGCCCTCCGGGTAGCCCTCCTGTACCAGGGTGGGGAGGATGAGGCCGCCGAGGGCGAGGATGGTGACCCCCGAGGCGCCGGTGAAGGTGGTGAAGAGCGCGCAGACGAAGGCGGCCATCACCGCCACCCCGCCGGGAAGCCAGCCGAAGAGGCCCTTGTAGGCGCGCAAGAGCCTCTGCCCGGCCCCCCCCTCGGCGAGGACGTACCCGGCCACGGTGAGGAGCGGGATGGCCGGGAGGGCGGAGCTCGTGACCAGGCCGAAGGTGTTGGTGGGGACCGCGGCGATGGGTGTGCCGTCGCGCCAGAAGAGCACCATGGCCACGCCGGCCATCACCACGAACACCGGGGCGCCGGCGAAGAAGCCCAGCCCGAGCAGGACGAGCAGGCCGCGCACCAGCCAGCTCGCCGGGACGAGGCCGCCGAGCGCGAAGGCCAGGGCCGCGCCCGCGAGGGCGAGCGCCCGCTCCAGCCACACCCGGCCCCCGCCGTCGGCGCGCCAGGCGAAGCGGGCCGCCATGAGCAGGGCCCCGGCCGGCATGATGAGCTCGCTCAGCCAGAAGGGGATGCCGAAGGGCAGAAACCGGTCGCTCGTCCGCTCGACCAGGACGAGCTTCACCGCACCGTAGGCGAACAGGCCGCACACCGCGGTCGAGAGGGTCCGCGAGACCAGGGCGGCGGCGCGCCGCGGCCAGCCCGCCGGGATGACCTCGATGGTCGAGAGGGCGAGGTGGCGCCCGGCGCCGGTGGCCAGCACCGCACCGAGGAAGCCCACCCACAGTGTGAGGTGCTGCACGAGGACGCTCGCCCCCGGGAAGCCGCGCGAGAAGAACCGGCGGGCCAGGGTCTCGGCGGCCGGGATGGCCACCATGGCGAGGAGGAGCACGCCCACCAAGGTGCCCTCGATCCGCCCCCCGAGAGCCGCGAGCGTGGGGCGGGCCGGCTCGACGCCCTGTGCGGGCCTTGGGGCTCCTCGTCGGTTCACGGTTGACTTTCGCCCGGGGGCGTCTATCACTAACACGAACCTCGCTCAGGGACAGCGTGAAGCGCATCCTGCTCGCCGCGGCCTTCGCGCTGCCATTCACCCTGGGATGCTCGGCAGCCACGCGGGTCGTCGCCACCGAGGTGGTGGCCACCGCCTCCGGCACCACCTACGCCGAGGACGACGATCCCGAGCTCGTCCGGGCCGCCGTCCCCTTCGGCCTCAAGACCATGGAGGGGTTGCTCGAGGACCGCCCGCGCCACGAGGGCCTGCTCACCACCCTCGCCTCCGGCTTCACCCAGTACGGCTACGCCTTCGTGCAGGAGGACGCCGACGAGGCCGAGCTCGACGGCAAGGTGGCCCTGGCGCGCGGGCTGCGGGCGCGGGCCAAGCGGCTCTTCCTGCGGGCGCGCGACTACGGGCTGCGCGGCCTGGAGGTGCGTCACAAGGGCCTCGAGGCCCGGCTGCGCGGGGTGCGCGACCTCGCGCCGGCCCTCCTGCCGCTCGAGAAGGACGACCTCCCGCTCGTGTACTGGACGGCGGTGGCCTGGGCCCTCGCCATCGCCGACGGCAAGGACGACATGGGCCTCGTCGCCCAGCTCCCCGCCCCCGAGGCGCTCATGCAGAGGGCGCTCGCCATCGACGAGAGCTACGACGAGGGGTCGATCCACGAGTTCTTCCTCACCTTCGACGCGGCGCGGGGCGGGGGCGACCCGGCGGCGGCCAAGGTCCACCTCGACCGCGCCCTCGCCCTCTCCCACGGCGAGAAGCTCGGTCCCCTGGTGGCTTACGCGGAGTCGGTGTCGGTACCGCGACAGGACCGTGCCGAGTTCACGCGCCTGCTCGAGCAGGTGCTGGCCTTCGACGTCGAGGCCGAGAAGACGCACCGGCTCGCCAACGTGCTCGCGCAGCGGCGGGCGAGGTTCCTCCTCGCCCACGCCGACGACCTGTTCAGCTAGGGGAGAAGGAGCCCACCACGTGAGACCGCTCGCCCTCGCGGCCGTCCTCCTCGCGGTAGCCCCGCTCGCCCGGGCGCAGGAGGTGACCATCAAGCTCGGCACCCTCGCCCCCAACGGCTCCACCTGGCACAGCCTCCTGCTCGAGATGGGCGAGCGCTGGGCCGAGGCCTCCCAGGGCCGGGTGAAGCTCCGCATCTACCCCGGCGGCACCCAGGGCAGCGAGGGCGACATGGTCCGCAAGATGAAGGTGGGCCAGCTCCAGGGCGTCGCCATCAGCAACATCGGCATGGCCGACATCTCCCGCGATCCCGAGGCCCTCTCGGTGCCGGGCCTCATCGGGAGCGAGGCCGAGATGCGGGCGGTCTTCAACCGCCTCGAGCCCGAGCTCGACCGCACCCTGGAGGCGAAGGACGTGGTGCCCATCCAGTGGTCGCAGATCGGCTTCGTGCGGATCTTCTGCGCCAAGGCCTACCGCACCCCGGCCCAGATGACCGACGCCAAGATGTTCGCCTGGGACGGCGACCCGGCGAGCGTGGATGCCTGGGCGGCGGCCGGCTTCAAGCCGGTGGTGGTGTCCTCGACCGACGTCATGACCTCGCTCGAGACCGGCATGCTCACCTGCATCGCCAACGTGCCGCTCTACATGCTCACCACCCGGCTCTTCGAGCGGGCGAGCCACATGGTCGACGTGCCGTGGGGTTACCTCGTCGGGGCCACCCTGGTCTCGAAGAGCGTCTGGCAGAAGATCCCGGCCGACCTGCGCCCAAAGCTCCTCGACATCGCCCACGACATCGGAAACCGGGTCGACTCCGAGGTGCGCAAGCTCAACGACGACGCGGTCAGCGCCATGAGGAAGCAGGGCCTGGAGGTGGTGGAGGTCGACCCCGCGCCCTGGCGCGCCACCGCCGAGAAGGCCTGGCCGACCATCCGCGGCAAGGTGGTCTCGGCCCAGGTCTTCGACGAGGTGCTGAAGCTCCGCGACGAGTACCGGGCCGGTGGGGGCCGCTAGGGCCCCCCCCGGATCCTGGCCGGGGGGCTCCCGGCCGCGCTATGAAACCGCCGGGCCTCCTCCGCCGTATGAGGAGGCCGGAGGCCAGCCATGGCGCGATTCCCGTCCGACCTGAGCGAGCGCGAGGTGACACCCGAGGCGCTGTACCTGCGCCGGCGCGAGTTCCTCGCCCTGGGGGCGCTGGCGGCGGTGAGCGCCTTCTCGCCGCGCGCCCAGGCGGAGGAGCCGGCCGGTGCTCCTCTGGACGTCACCCGCAAGACCGACTTCGCGGACGGCGAGAAGCTCACGCGCTACGAGGACGTGACCTCCTACAACAACTTCTACGAGCTCGGCACCGACAAGGACGACCCCAAGCGCAACGCCGGCTCCCTGCGGCCGCGCCCCTGGGCGGTGCGGGTCGACGGCGAAGTGAAGGCGCCCCTGACCCTCGACCTCGACGCGCTCCTCCGCCTCGCCCCGCTCGAGGAACGCATCTACCGCATGCGCTGTGTGGAGGCCTGGTCGATGGTCATCCCGTGGGTCGGCTACCCGCTCGCCGCGCTCGTCAAGAGGGCCGAGCCCACCTCCCGCGCCAAGTACCTGCGCTTCGAGACCCTGCTCGACAAGGAGCAGCTCCCCGGCGAGAAGCGCTCGGTGCTCCCCTGGCCCTACGTGGAGGGCCTGCGCATCGACGAGGCGACCCACCCCCTCGCCCTGCTCGCCTTCGGGCTCTACGGGCGCGTCCTGCCCGGGCAGAACGGGGCGCCCGTGCGCCTGGTCGTGCCCTGGAAGTACGGCTTCAAGGGCTGCAAGTCGATCGTGAGGATCTCGTTCGTCGCCGAGAGGCCCGCCACCACCTGGGCCCTCATGGCCCCGGGGGAGTACGGCTTCTACGCCAACGTGAACCCCGAGGTCGACCACCCGCGCTGGAGCCAGGCCCACGAGCGGCGCATCGGCGAGTTCCTGCGCCGCCAGACCCTGCCCTTCAACGGCTACGGGGCGCAGGTGGCGAGCCTCTACGCCGGCCAGGACCTGCGGAGGGATTTCTGACCACCCTCCCCAAGCTGCGGCCGGGCTCAGCCGCCTTCGCGAGACCGGTCGGCTCGCATCGCGCCCGGCCCGAGGTCCGGCCCCAGGGGCCGGGCTCATCCGGGGTCGGGCACGCCATGCCGGCGTGGGACTTAGCCCCCCTGCGGGCGCCATCGCCTAGGAGGATGGTGGCGCAGACCCGCCCATCACCGGACGTCGCCTAGCATGGCGGATGCCCTGCCAGTGCGCAAGGAGCGCGACCTCGGCCCCACCGGTCGCCCGCCGGCCGATCGGTCCCGCGCTGCGGGTCCGCGGAGGCGCCCGCTCGCCTGGCTCGTGCCGCTCGGCTGGGCGGTGGGGCTCGTCCCACTCGCCAAGCTCGGCCTCGACGGCGTCCTCGGGCACCTCGGCGCGAACCCCATCGCCGAGGGCCTGAACCGCCTCGGCTTCTGGACGCTCACCTTCCTCGTCCTCTCGCTCGTGCCGACGCCGGCCCATGACCTCATGGGCCTCTCCTTCCCGGTGCGGCTGCGGAGGACCCTCGGGCTCCTCGCCTTCACCTACGGGGCGCTCCACTTCGCCTGGTACCTCGGGGTCGACAAGTTCTTCGACCTCGCGGAGGTCGCGACCGACGTGGCGAAGCGCAAGTTCATCACCGTCGGCTTCGTGGCCCTGCTGGTCCTCGTCCCCCTGGCCGTCACCTCCACCGACCGTTCGGTGCGCCGCCTGGGGTACCGGCGATGGAAGGGGCTGCACCGGTTCGTCTACATCGCCGTCCTCCTCGGCGTGGTGCACTTCCTGTGGCGGGTGAAGGCGGACCACCGCCGCCCGGCGCTGTTCGCGGCGGCGTTCGCCGCGCTCATGCTGGCCCGTCTCCCCGCGGCCCTCCGCGCGCGGGGCCGGGGAGGCCCGCTGCGCCGAGGAGCCCCGGAGGCGCGCGGGGCCGGTTCCCCCTGTAGGTAGCCCGGGAGGACGCCTGGCGGGAGGGCCAGCCCCACCGCATCCCCGCCGGGGCGCGGGCGCGCAGCCTCGCGCCGAACTCACCTCGAGTGGATGGCGCGACCGGGTCTCGGCCCGACCGTCCAGGGTCATGACCCCGCCGGGGCTCCGGCGAGCATTGAATTCCAGCCGGAGGTGGGGGAAAAGGCGTTAGCTTCGGTGCCCGGGGTCCCTGGTCGCGAGGCGCGCGGGTCGGAGAGACGAGCGGAGGACGTGGGCGGCATGGCGAGCGAGAGCGACGGGAGCGGAAGCAGCTTGGCGGTGTGGGGACGTGCCCCCCCGGCCAAGGTGGCCCTCCCGCAGCGCGGGATCGTGGTGGGCATGGCCTTCAGCGGGGTGGAGGGCGCGGGGAACCAGATCGCGGCCGCCAAGGTCGAGTGCTCGAAGTCCAAGCCCAAGCTCATCCAGGTCTGGCGGCCGTTCCAGGACGCCCCCGGGCGCCGCGACGTGCGCGAGCAGTTTCCGGGCTGGCTCGCCGAGGAGGCCAAGTGGGCCGAGGGGCGGCTGGCGCTCGGCCTCGACTTTCCGTTCAGCCTGGCCGAGACCCACCTGCGCCAGCTCGGGCTCCTGCGCCAGGCCCTGCGCGGCCCCTCGAGCCTGGGCCGCGGCCTCGAGGAGCGCTTCCTCGGGACGAGCGACGACTTCTCCGCCGGAGCCGAGGCGTTCCGGGCCGAGCTCGGCCGGGACCGCATCCGGCTCGCCGACTGCTACCGGGCCGCCCCCTTCCCGCCCTCCCACCCCCGGCTCTACCGGCAGACCTTCTTCGGCCTCATCGTGCTCGCCCGCCTGTCGGAGGTCTCCTTCGTCCCCTGGGACCCGCCCAAGGCCGGGCACCCCTCGCTCCTCGAGGTGCGGCCCGAGCACGTGGCCCGGGTGGTGAGCGGCAACTGCGCCTACCGCGACGACGCCCGCGACGGCCTCAACCGCTCGAGCGCGCGCGCGAGCCTGCTCCGCACCCTGCGCACGGTCTGCGGCCTCGAGTTCGAGATGGAGCTCGCCGCCAAGGTGGTCGAGGACGACAAGGGGCTCTTCCTCGACGCGGTGCTCGCGGCGGTGGCCGCCGCCGCCGCCCAGGAGGTGAGCTTCCACGGGGTGCCCTCCAACGTCCCGCGGAGCGAGGGCTGGATCTACTCGGTGCGGGAGGAGCCCTGGCGCGAGGGCTGAGCCGGGCGCCCCGCGGCCGGCGCGGCGCCGAGGGCCCGAGCGTGGTGGCCGCGCTCGAGCGCGTGCACGCCCGGATCCGCGCGCTCGCCTGGCCGAGCCTCGTGGGCGAGCCGGTGCACGGCCCGGCGGTGGCGAGCCGCATCTTCCTGCTCGGCCAGGCGCCCGGGCCGCACGAGGCCCGCTTCGGTCGCCCCTTCGCCTGGACCGCCGGGCGCACGCTCTTCTCCTGGTTCGAGCGGGCGGTCGGCGCCGGCGAGGAGGCGGTGCGGGCCCGCGTCTACCTCTCGGCGGTGGTGCGCCGCTTTCCGGGCAAGGGCCCGGGCGGCGGGGATCGCCTGCCCTCGCCAGAGGAGATCCTGGCCTACCGCCCCTTCATCGAGGCCGAGATCGCCGCGCTCAGGCCGCGGCTCGTCATCCCGGTGGGACGGCTCGCCATCGCCGAGGTGCTGGGCGAGGACCGGCTCCTCAAGGACGTCGTCGGCCGCTGCCTGAGCGTCCGGTTCCATGGCCGCCGGCTGGACGTCATCGCCCTGCCCCACCCGAGCGGTGCCTCGACCTGGTTCAAGCTCGAGCCCGGCAAGACCCTGCTCGCCCGGGCCCTGGGGCTCCTCGCCCGCCACCCCGAGGTGCGGCGGGCCTTTCCGCGCCGGCCGTCGAGGGCACGTTGAGGCCGCCCTGCGCCCGGCCCGGCCGCGCCGTGGCGCTCGCCGCCCTGTCGGCCCTGGCCTGCGCGCACGCCGTCCGCGAGGAGCTCCCCCCGCCGCCCCCGACGCCGCCGGCCCTCGTCGAGACCGGCCTCGCCAGCTACTACGGTTGGTCGCTCGAGGGCCAGCCCACGGCCGACGGCCACCGCTACGAGCGGGCCGCCTTCACCTGTGCCCACCGCAGCCACCCCTTCGGCACGAGGCTCCTCGTGACCGACCTCGAGAACGGCCGCAGCGTGGTGGTGAGGGTGAATGACCGCGGGCCCTTCGAGCCGGGGCGGGTGGTCGACCTCTCCTGGGCGGCCGCTCGCAAGCTCGGCATGCTGCGGCGCGGCCTCGCCCGGGTGCGGGTGGAGCCCTTGCGCCCCTAGGCACCCGGGGCGCCCGCCCGGCGGGGCGGCTGGCGCAGCGCGGCGATGGCGGCGCGGTAGTCCTTGGCCCCGAAGATGGCGGTCCCGGCCACGAGCACGTTGGCGCCGGCGCCGAGGGGGGCGGCGACGGTGTCGGCCTTGAGGCCGCCGTCGACCTCGATGTCGAGGGCCTGGCCGCGCTCCTCGGCCAGCGCCCGCAGGCGGCGGACCTTCTCGGTGACCGCCGGGATGTAACGCTGGCCGCCGAAGCCGGGGTTCACCGTCATGCACAGCACCATCTCGCACTCGCCGAGGACCCACTCGACCGCCGAGAGCGGGGTGGCCGGGTTCAGGGCTACCGCCGGCCGAGCGCCGGCGGCGCGGATGGCCTCCAAGGTACGGTGGAGGTGCGGCGAGACCTCGGCGTGGACCGAGATGAGGTTCGCCCCCGCCTTGGCGAAGGCCTCCACGTAGCGCTCCGGCTCCACGATCATGAGGTGGACGTCGAGCGGGAGGGTGGTCGCCCGGCGGACCGCCTCGACCACCGGGGGGCCGAGCGTGATGTTGGGGACGAAGCGGCCGTCCATCACATCCACGTGGATGAGGTCGGCGCCGGCCGCCTCGACCGCGCGCACCTCCTCGGCGAGGCGCCCGAAGTCGGCGGAGAGGATGGACGGCGCGATGCGGATCTCGGGCACCATGGAGGCATCCTAAGGCGGACGGGCCGGGTTTACGACCGGGTGAGCGGGGGCGACGAGCCGCGCCGCGTAGAAGCCGTCGCAGCCGTGCCGGCTCGGCAGGGTGAGCAGGTCGCCCTCCGGGGTGAGGGCGTCCTCGGGGAAGCCCTCCGGGGCGGGCGCCCGCGCGAGGCCTCCCTCGAGCGCCCAGGCCGTGACCCGCGGCCCCTCGGCGCGGGTGAGCGAGCAGACCGAGTAGGTGAGGGGCGCGCCCTCCCGGGCCAGGGCGGCGCAGGCGCCGAGGAGGGCCCGCTGAGGCCCGGAAAGCCGCTCGGGGTCCGAGGCCGCGCGGCGCAGCTTCAGCTCGGGGTGGCGCCGCAGCGTGCCGAGGCCAGCGCAGGGCGCATCCACCAGGACGGCGTCGAAGCTCCCGGCGGCGAGGGACGGGATGGGTCGGGTCGCGTCCGCGCACAGGACGCGCACCCGCGCCGACAGGCCGCGCCGCTCGACCTCGGCCCGCAGGCGCTCCGCCTTGCGCGGATGGATCTCCACCGCCACCACCTCGCCGCCTGGGCCGAGGAGGTCGGCGAGGTGGAGGGCCTTGCCGCCCGGCGCCGCGCAGGCGTCGAGCACGCGCGCGCCGGAACCGCGCAGGTGCCCGGCCGCGAAGAGCACCACCAGCTGCGCGGCCTCGTCCTGCACCTGGAAGGGAAGGTCGAGGGCGGCCCGGGCCACCGCGGCCACCGAGGCGCCCTTCACGAGCAGGCCCTCCGGCGCGCGGGCGGCGAGCGTCACCGCGATGCCGGCGGCGGCGAGGCGCCGGGCGAGCTCGTCGCGCTCTTGGGCACGCAGGGTGAGCGGCGCCGGCGCGTTCATGGCGTGCGCTAGGGCGAGGGCCTCGTCGAGCCCGAACCACCCCACCCATTCCTCGGCCAGCCAGCGCGGGGTGGACTCCGCCACCGAGAGGTACCCGGCCGGATCGGCCTCGCGGGGCGGGGGCGGGGCGGGCTGCGGGTCCTTGGCGAGGGCCCGCAGGACCGCGTTCACGAACCCGGCCGCCCGCCCGTGCTGCACGCCCTTCGCGAGCTCCACCGCCTCGCTCACCGCGGCGTGCGAGGGGGTGCGCTGCTCCAGGATCTGGTAGGCGCCGAGGCGC
>DATJVF010000439.1:0-6604 GCA_035501995.1 Anaeromyxobacteraceae bacterium | reverse complement strand
TGCAGTAGTCGGCGATCTCGCTGGCGGCCTGGGGGCGGCCGAGCCGCCCGGCGGCGCGCGCCATGTTCTCGCGGCGCTCCGGCTCGGTGAGGATGGCCCGCACCTCCTCGGCCAGCACCTCCCCGGTGAGGACCTTCTCCTCGATCATGACCGCGGCGCCGGCGTCGACCAGGCTCTCGGCGTTCATGACCTGGTGGTTGTCGGCCGCGAAGGGGAAGGGGATGAGGATGGAGGGCTTCTTGCAGACGGTGAGCTCGGCGAGGGTGGTGGCGCCGGCGCGGCAGACCACGAGGTCGGAGCGCGCGTAGGCCTCGCTCATGTCGGTGATGAACTCGCGCACGTCGGGGGCGAACCCGACCGCCCGGTAGCCCCGCTCGACCTGCTCCCGATCGCGGGCTCCGGTCTGGTGGACGACCTCCATGGCCTCGCGCAGGTCGGCGAGGTGCGGGAGCGCCTCGATGACCCGCATGTTGAGGGCGTGGGCGCCCTGGGAACCCCCGAAGACCAGGAGCCGCAGCTTGTCGTGGGCCTGCGAGGGGCGCATGTAGTTGTCCATGAGCTCGCGCCGGATGGGGTTGCCGAGCTGCTGCACCTTGTGGGCCGCGAAGTAGCGGCCGGCCTCCGGGAAGGCGGTGAAGGCCACCTGCACCAGGCGGCCGAGGAGGCGGTTGGTGAGGCCGGGGGCGGCGTTCTGCTCCTGCAGCGCGGTGGGGATGCGCAGGAGCCAGGCCGCCAGCACCACCGGCCCGGAGGCGTAGCCGCCCACCCCGACCACGATGTCGGGCCGCCACTTGCGCAGGATGCGCAAGGAGTGGAGGAGCGCTCCCGGCAGGAGCAGGAGGTGGGCGAGGGCGGAGAAGAACCCCTTGCCCTTCAGGCCCCGCACCTCGATGAGCTCGATGGGGAAGCCCGCCTCGGGGACCACCTTGGCCTCGAGGCCGCGGGAGGTGCCGACGAAGATCACGTCGTTGCCGGGGTGGCGGCCCACCACCTCCTCGGCGAGCGCGACGCCGGGGAAGACGTGGCCGCCGGTGCCACCGCCTGCCACCATCATCCTCACGAGGCACCCTCCCCGGCCGCGCGAGGGATGCGCACCGCCTGGCTGGCCTGGCGCAGGAAGCCTCCCCGGCAGGCCGAGACGCTGAGGAGCAGGCCGCTCGCGAGGAGCAGGGTCACGAGCGAGGTGCCGCCGTAGGAGACGAAGGGGAGGGTGAGGCCCTTCGTCGGCAAGAGCACCGTCACCACCCCCAGGTTCACCAGGGCCTGCACGCCGACGAGGGTGGTCACCCCGAGGGCCAGGTAGCAGCCGAAGGGGTCGGCGGCGTTGTAGGCGGCGCGCAGGCCGCGCCAGATGAGGACCGCGTAGAGGAGGATGAGCAACCCGAGCCCGAGCAGGCCGGCCTCCTCCGCGATCACCGCCGCGATGAAGTCGGTGTGGGCCTCCGGGAGGTAGAAGAGCTTGGAGCGGCCCGCGCCCAGTCCCTGACCGAAGAAGCCGCCGTTGCCGATGCCGACCATCGACTCCCACATCTGATAACCGGCCCCCCGCCGGTACGCGAAGGGATCGAGCCAGGCCCAGATGCGCTCGCGCCGGTACGGCGTCCCCGCGATGGCGCTCCAGCCCAGGGGCAGCCCGACGAGCAGCGCACCGAGAAGATAGCTCACCTTGGCGCCCGCCGCGAAGAGCATGACGAACAACACGAGCGCCATCACCACGCAGGTGCCGAGGTCCTTCTCGAGCAGGCACAGGCCCATGAGCGCGCTCGCCACCAGGAGGTGCGGCAAGAAGCCGATCGAGAAGGTGCGCACCTTCTCGCGCTTCTTGGCGAGCGAGTGGGCGAGGTAGACGACGAGCGCGAGCTTGGCCATCTCGGCCGGCTGGAAGGAGACCGGCCCGAGGGCGAGCCAGCGGCGCGCCCCCCCCGCCCGGTGGCCGATGAAGGGCACGAGGACGAGGAGGAGCAGGAGCAGGGTCGCGAAGAGGAAGGGGTAGGCGAGGCTCTCGGCCCGCCGGTAGCCCTGGCGCAGGGCGAGGACGAGGAGCCCGAGGCCGAGCGCGAGGGCGACGAGCTGGCGCCCGAGGAAGTGGAAGCTCGTCCCGTAGCGGGCGGCGGCGGTCACCGCGCTCGCCGAGTAGACCATCACCACCCCCACCGCGGCGAGGAGCAGCACCACCGCCAGGAGGAGGCGGTCGCAGAGGGCCGGCGAGGGCGGGCGGGGAGTGGCCGCGGCGAGGCTCATGGACGGGCGAGCTCCGCCGCCAGGCGGCGGAAGGCCGCCCCCCGCTCCTCGTAGTTGGCGAACTGGTCGTAGCTGGCGCAGGCCGGGGAGAGGAGCACCACGTCCCCCTCCCGCGTGAGCGCGGCCGCCCGCGCCACCGCCGCCGGGAGGGTCCCCGGCCTCTCGGTCGGGACGAGGTCGCCGAGCTCGGCCTCGATGGCGGCGGCGTCCTCGCCGATGGTGAGCAGCGCCTTCACCCGCTCGTCGAAGAGCGGCCGCAGGGGCGCGTAGGGCGCCTTCTTGCCGCGGCCGCCCAGGATGAGCACCACCCGCTTGTCGCCCCGCGGGAAGGCCCTGAGCCCGACCAGGGTCGAGTCGACGTTGGTGGCCTTGGAGTCGTTCACCCACTCGACCCCGCCGCGCTCCAGCACCACCTCCAGCCGGTGGGGCAGGCCCGGGAAGGCGTCGAGGCCGGCCTGCACGCGGTCCCCGGACACCCCGAGGAGCCGCGCGCACAGGGTGGCGGCCATGGCGTTCTCGAGGTTGTGCCGGCCGCGCAGGGCGCGCGAGCGCACGAGGTAGCGCTCCTCCTTGAAGGCCTCGAGGGCGAGGGCGAAGGCCCCGGCCTCGGCCACGGCCCAGGCCGCCCGCGCCGGCGCCGGAGAGAAGCCGAAGCTGTAGAGCTCCCCGCGCGAGGCGCCGGCCAGGGCGAGCGCGCGCGGATCCTCCCGGTTGGCGAGGGCGAAGTCCCCCGCCTCCTGGTTCATGAACAGGCGCGCCTTGGCGAGCGCGTAGGCGTCGAGGTCGCGGTAGCGGTCGAGGTGATCGGGGGTGAGGTTCAAGAACAGCGCCGCCCGCGGGCGCAGCCGCTCGATGCCCTCGAGCTGGAAGCTCGAGAGCTCGACCACCAGCAGGTCCACCTCGCGCCCGGAGAGGACGAGCTCGCAGAGCGGGGTGCCGAGGTTGCCGCCCACGAAGACGCGCCGGTCCCGGCCGAAGAGCTCCCCGCAGAGGGCGGTGGTGGTGCTCTTGCCGTTCGTGCCGGTGATGCCGACGAGGGGGATCCGCTGCAGCAGGCGGGCGGCCAGCTCCACCTCGGCCAGGACCGGCACCCCCTGGCGGCGGGCGCCGGCGATCTCGGGCAGGGCGAGCGGCACGCCCGGCGAGACCACGATGAGATCGGCCCCGGTGAAATCCGCGGCGTCGTGCCCGCCGAGGGCGTACTCGACGGAGGGTCCGAGCTCCTTCACCGCCGCGCCGAGCTCGGTGGCGGCCCGCCGGTCGGTGACGGTGACCCGGGCCCCGAGGGCCAGGGCCACCCGGGCGGCGGCCACCCCGCTGCGGGCGAGGCCCACCACGAGCACGCGCTGACCGGCGAGGCGCAGGGGTTCGGGCATGGTTACCTCAGCTTGAGCGAGGCCAGCGCCACCAGGGCCAGCATGATGGAGATGATCCAGAAGCGGACGATGATCTTGGGCTCGGCCCAGCCCTTGAGCTCGTAGTGGTGGTGGATGGGGGCCATGCGGAACACGCGCCGCCCGGTGTAGCGGAAGCTCGCCACCTGCACGATGACCGAGATGGTCTCGGCCAGGAACACCCCGTGCAGGATGGCGCTCGCCACCTCGTTCTTGGTGAGCACCGCCAGCGTGCCGAGGGCGCCCCCCAGCGCCAGCGAGCCCACGTCCCCCATGAACACCGAGGCCGGGTAGGTGTTGTACCAGAGGAAGGCGATGCCCGACCCCACCAGGGCGGCGCAGAACACCCCCAGCTCGGCCGACCCCGGGATGACCGGGATGCGCAGGTAGGCGGCGATGGAGAACCCGCCGATGGTGGTGCCGGCCACGTAGGCCAGGATGAGGAAGGTGGAGGCCGAGACGATGGTGGGGCCGATGGCCAGCCCGTCGAGTCCGTCGGTCAGGTTCACCGCGTGGCTGGTGGCCAGGATCACGAACACCATGAAGGGCAGGTAGAGCCAGGAGAGGGAGGGCTCGAAGTAGCGGGTGGGCACGAAGGGCAGGGAGAGGTGCAGGTCCTGGTAGCTGCCCACCCGCACCCACGGAAAGAGCGGCTCGAGGCGGAAGGAGAGGTCGGAGAGCAGCAGGTAGTAGACCGCCAGCACCACCACGATCTGCCAGGCCAGCTTCTTCTTGCCGGGGAGGCCCTTGGAGTTGCGCCGCGAGATCTTGAGGTAGTCGTCCCAGAAGCCGATGGCGCCGAAGGCCAGGGTGGTGGAGAGCACCGCCCAGACGTAGCGGTTGGTGAGGTTCGCGAAGAGCAGGGTGGCCACGGTGAGGCAGAAGAGGATGAGGGCGCCCCCCATGGACGGGGTCCCGCTCTTGGCCTTGTGCGACTCGGGGGTGTCCTCCCGCACGTTGGCGCTGCCGTACTGGATGACCCGCATGCGCTCGATGAAGATGGGCCCGAGGAGGAGCCCGAGGACGAGGGCGGTGAAGCCCGCCGCGATGATGCGGAAGGAGGGGTAGCGCAGGACGTTGAAGGGCCCGAAGTGGCTGGAGAGCGGGTAGAGGAGGTGGTAGAGCATCGGGTCCTTGGGCCTTGGCCTAGGTGAGGCGGTCGACGAGGCGCTCGAGCCGGTTATAGCGGCTGCCCTTCACGAGGAGGACGTCGCCCGGCCTGAGCGCCCCCGCGACCTCGGCGCAGAGGGCCTCCAGCTCCTCGGTGTGGGAGACCGGGGCGAGCCCCTCGGCGCGGGCGGCCTCGGCCGCGTGGCGCGAGCGCGGGCCGAAGAAGAAGAGGAGCTCGCTCTGCCGGGCCGCCTCCCGCCCCAGGGCCTGGTGGGCCGGGACCTCGCCCTCCCCGAGCTCGAGCATGTCGCCGAGGACCGCCACCCTGCGCCCGCCGCCGCTGGCGAGGTCGCGCAGGGTGTAGAGGGCCGCCCGCATCGAGGCCGGGTTGGCGTTGTAGCAGTCGTCGACGAGCAGCACCCCCGAGGCGAGGCGCGTCACCCGCAGGCGGCGGCCGACCGGCTTCACCCGGGCGAGGCCGGCCGCGATCTCGCGGTCGTCGCAGCCGAGGGCCACCGCGGCGGCGGCGGCCGCGGCGGCGTTGGCGGCGTTGTGCAGGCCGACGAGCGGGAGGGCGATCTCCACCTCGCGCTGGCCGATCAAGAGCTTGAAGCGCAGCCCTTGCTCGCCGTGCGAGAGCACCTCGAGCAGCACCACGTCCCCGCGCTCGGCCCGCGAGATGCCGAAGGTGATGAGGGTCCGGCCCGACTCGAGCGCCCGGCGCAGCATGAGCGGGTCGTCGGCGTTGGCGACGCAGATGCCGTCCCGCGGGAGGGCGAAGTAGAGCTCGGCCTTGGCGTCGGCCACCGCCTCCAGGCTGCCGAGCGCCTCCAGGTGGGCCGGCCCGGCCAGGGTGACGAGGCCCACCGTCGGCTCGGCGAGGGCGGAGAGCCGCGCGATCTCGCCGGCGTGGTTCATGCCGAGCTCGACCACCGCCCGCTCGTGCTCTTCCCGGAGGCCGAGCAGGGTGAGGGGGACGCCCACCTCGTTGTTCTGGTTCCCCTCGGTCACCAGGGTCGGCCCGCGCCCGCGCAGGATCTCGCCCAGCATCTCGCGGGTGGTGGTCTTCCCGGAGGACCCGGTGACGGCCACCAGGGGGAGCGCGAAGCGCCGCCGGTGGTAGCGCGCCAGGGCCCCGAGCGCGGAGAGGGGGTCCCTCACGGCCAGGAGCGGCAGGGCCAGCGCCGGGCGCCGGGGGAGGAAGGCCTCGGCCACCACCGCGCAGGCGGCCCCCGCCCGCTCGGCCTCGGCCAGGAAGGCGTGGCCGTCGAAGCGCTCGCCGGTGAGCGCCACGAAGGCGCTCCCCGGGGCGATCCGCCGGCTGTCGATGGAGAGGCCGGTCACCGCCTCGGGCGGGGGGCCGATGAAGCGCCCGCCGGCGGCGGAGGCGAGCTCGTAGCGGGTGAAGCGCGGTCCGCTCAAGGGTCCACCCCGAGGGCCCGGCGCGCCTCCACCCGATCGTCGAAGGGGCGCCGCTCGGCCCCCACGATCTCGTAGTCCTCGTGGCCCTTGCCGGCGATGAGCACGAGGTCGCCCGGCCGGGCCACCGAAAGGGCGAGGCCGATGGCCTCGCGCCGGTCCGGGCAGACGAGGTAGCCCGCGAGGCCGGAGCGCGCCTCGGAGGCGGCCAGGCGGCGCGCCCCGCCGCGCTCGAGCCCGGGGACGATCTCGGCCAGGATGGCCCCCGGATCCTCCGAGCGCGGGTTGTCGCTCGTCGCCACGACGAGGTCGGCCGAGCGGGCCGCCACCTCCCCCATGAGCGGCCGCTTGCCACGGTCGCGGTCGCCCCCGCACCCGAAGACGACGAGCAGCCGGCGGGGCGAGAGGGCGCGCAGGGCGGCGAGCGTCCGCTCGAGGGC
>DATJVF010000438.1:0-8217 GCA_035501995.1 Anaeromyxobacteraceae bacterium | reverse complement strand
GGCCTCGAGGCCAAGAAGCAGTGCGCGGCGGCCGGCGTCTACCCCGACGTGGTCATCGGCTGCCACGGCGGCGGCTCCAACTTCTCCGGGATCGCCTTCCCCTTCCTGGCCGACAAGGCCGCCGGCCGAAAGGTGCGGGTCCTGGCGGTGGAGCCGTCGAGCTGCCCGACGCTCACCAAGGGGGTCTACGCCTTCGACTACGGCGACACCGCCAAGATGGCGCCCATCCTCAAGATGTACACCCTCGGGCACGACTTCATGCCCCCTGGCATCCACGCCGGTGGCCTGCGCTACCACGGCGCCTCGCCGCTCGTCTCGCAGCTCGTGGCCGCCGGCCTGGTGGAGGCGCGGGCGGTGGCGCAGACCGCCTGCTTCGAGGCGGCGGTGGAGTTCGCGCGGCAGGAGGGCATCGTGCCGGCCCCCGAGTCGTCGCACGCCATCCGCGCCGCCGTCGACGAGGCGCTCCGGGCCAAGGAGGAGGGCGAGGCGCGCACCATCCTCTTCAACCTCTCCGGTCACGGCCACATGGACATGGGCGCCTACGATGCCTATCTCCAGGGGGGGCTGGAGGACTTCGAGTACCCGGCCGAGAAGGTGAAGGCCTCCTTGGCCCGCCTGCCCAAGGTCGCCCTCTAGGCCTCGAACTCGAAGGGAGGGAACGGATGGCCGTGCGTCTCGGCTCGATCGCCGCCCTGGCCGCGCTCCTCGCTCGGCCGGCCGCGGCCGAGGACGTGGTCCGGCTCGGCAACCTCAAGTTCGCCCACTACGGGGCGGTCTCCTACATGAAGGAGCTCGGCCCCCGCTACGGGCTCAGGGTGGAGGAGCGGGTCTTCCCGAAGGGGATCGACATCATCCCGGCCATCGTGGCGGGGGAGATCGACGTGGCGGCCAGCGCCGCCGACGCCGCCATCGCCGGCCGCGCGGCCGGGGCGCCGGTCTTGGCGGTGGCGGGCTTCGCCAAGGGCGGCATCCGCATCGTGGGGCGGAAGGACCTCGGCCTCGCCCGGGTGGCCGACCTCAAGGGCCACGTGGTGGGCGTGCCCCGCGGCGGGGCCCAGGAGCTGGCCCTCTTCGCCGAGCTCGCCAAGGCGAACCTCACCTTCGGCGAGCAGCCGGGCAAGGACGTCCGCATCGTCTACCTCGCCTACGCCGACCTGAACCAGGCCCTGCTCCAGAAGCAGATCGACGCCATGTGCCAGTCCGAGCCGCAGTCGGCCCAGGCCATCGACCAGGGGTTCGGCAACGAGATCGTGAAGCCCTACGACACCCCCATCGGCGAGCCGGTGCGGGTCCTCGTCATGACCGAGAAGATGTACCGCGAGAAGCCCGACGTGGCGCGGCGGGTCCTCGCCTGCTTCGTCGAGGCCACCCGCACCTTCCTCGCCGACCCGGCCCTGGCCGAGAAGTACGTGCGCGAGCAGATGTTCAAGGGGCAGCTCTCGGCGGGCGAGTACCGGGACGCCATGTCCAACGCGGCCTTCACCACCGAGCTCACCGTCGAGCACGTGCAGGCCACGACCGACCTCATGGTGCAGTACCGGGTGGGGAGGATGGAGCACCCGCCCCGGGCCGCCGACTGGGTGAGGCTCGACCTCCTGCGGGCCGCCCTGGCCGCGCCGCCGGCCCGCTAGAGGGAGGTGCCCCCTGCGCAAGGGCCTCGGCCATCTCGCGAAGTCCCTCCTCGTCCCCGCCGCGGTGCTCGTCCTCTGGGAGCTCCTCTCGCGGGCCGGGAGGGTCTCCCCCGCCATCCTGCCCGCGCCCTCGCAGGTGCTCGTGCGGCTCTGGCACTACCTCCTCCCCCTCGAGCCCTTCGAGTCCGCCCAGGAGAGCCGGCTCGCCTGGCTCGTCTCCGGCGAGCTCCCCCAGGACGCGCTCGGCAGCCTGTTCCGGGTGGTGACGGGCTTCTGCATCGGGGGGGGCCTCGCGCTCCCCCTCGGGCTCCTCATGGGCCGCCGGCCCCTCGCCCACGAGCTCCTCGCCCCGACGCTGGAGGTCCTGCGCCCCATCCCGCCCATCGCCTTCATCCCGCTCTCCATCCTCTGGTTCGGCCTCGGGAACCCGCCGGCCCTCTTCCTCATCGCCCTCGGCGCCTTCTTCCCGGTGCTCGTGAACACCATCGCCGGCGTGCGCCACGTCGACGCCCTCTACATCCGCGCCGCCAAGAACCTGGGGGCGAGCGAGGCCACCCTCTTCCGCCGCATCATCGTGCCGGCCGCCCTGCCGCACATCCTCACCGGGGTGAGGGTCGGCATCGGGGTGGCCTTCATCGTGGTCATCGTGGCCGAGATGACCGCGGTGAACCGGGGGCTCGGCTACCGCATCCTGGAGGCGCGCGAGTTCATGTGGTCGGACAAGATCATCGCCGGGATGATCACCATCGGGCTATGCGGGCTCGGCATCGACGTCTTCATGGGCCGCCTGAACCGGTGGCTGCTCCGCTGGCACCGCGGGATGGAGGCCTCGTAGGCTTGCGGGCCATGCCCTCGCCCGAACCGGCTGCGCCGGCCCTCCTCGTGCGGGGCGTGGGGAAGGTCTTCCGCGCCGGTGAGAGCGAGCTCGTGGCCCTCGAGGGCATCGACCTGGCGGTGGCCGAGGGGGAGTTCGTCTGCCTCCTCGGCCCCTCGGGCTGCGGCAAGTCGACGCTGCTCAACGCCGTGGCCGGCTTCGAACCGCCCAGCTCGGGCGAGATCCTGGCCCGCGGTGAGCGGGTGGCGGGTCCCGGCCCCGACCGCGCCATGGTCTTCCAGGAGTACGCCCTCTTCCCCTGGATGACGGTGGCAAGGAACGTGGCCTTCGGCCTCGAGCAGACGCGGGCCCCCCGCGAGCGCATCCTCGCGCGGACCGAGGCCCTCTTGCGCCAGCTCGGCCTGTGGGAGTTCCGCGACCGTTACCCGAAGGAGCTCTCGGGCGGGATGCGCCAGCGGGTGGCCATCGCCCGGGTGCTGGCCATCGATCCGCCCACCCTGCTCATGGACGAGCCGTTCGGCGCCCTCGACGCCCTCACCCGCCGCGGGCTGCAGGACGAGCTGCTCCGCATCTGGGCCGAGCTCGGCAAGACCATCCTCTTCGTCACCCACGGCATCGAGGAGGCGCTCTACCTGGCCGACCGGGTGGTGGTGATGACCTACCGCCCGGGACGGGTGAAGCGGGTGGTGCCGGTCGAGCTCGCCCGGCCGCGCGACAGCACCTCCCCGGAGTTCAACGCCCTCATGCGCGAGGTCTCGAGGCTGGTCCTCGAGGAGCAGGCCCGCCACGAGGAGGACGAGCGCGCCGGGAGAGGCGACGGGCGTGGCTAGGGCGCTGCGGCCCGGCGATCGCGCCGAGCGCGAGCTCGTCCTCACCCGGGAGGACCTCATGCGCCTCGCCAGCGAGCTCGGCGACCCGAACCCGCTCCACCACGACGAGGCCCTGGCGCGGGCGAGCCGCTTCGGCGGCCTCATCGCCTCGGGCGGCCACCTCATCGGGCTCCTCACCAGCTTCTGCGCCGCCTTCACCACCCCCTACGGCCCCTCGGTGGGGCTGGCCTTCTCCTACGAGCTCCGGCGGGCGGCCCGGGCCGGCGCCCGGCTCGTCCTCTCCTGGCAGGTGGTCTCGGTGGCCCCCTCCACGCGGCCGCGGGGGGAACGGGTGGTCCTCGAGGGCCAGATCCGCGACGGGGAGGGGGCCCTCCTCGTCAGCGGGCGAGGCGAGGTGCTCATGCGGGAGGTGCTGTAGGAGGCCCATGCACACTGCTCGCCGCACGCATGGATTCACCGAAAGCGTCATACGGGCGATGACGCGCCTCGCCGAGGCGCACGGCGCCTTGAACCTCGCCCAGGGGTTCCCGAACTTCCCGGCCCCCGACCTCGTGAAGGCCGCGGCCGCCGAGGCGGTGCGGGCCGACAAGAACCAGTACGCCATCACCTGGGGGGCGAGGCGCCTGCGAGAGGCGGTGGCCTCTCAGTACCGGCAGCTCTACGGACTGGAGTTCGACCCGGAGAGCGAGGTCACCGTCACCTGCGGGGCCACCGAGGCCATGGCCGCGGTGCTGCTGGCCCTCGTCGACCCGGGCGAGGAGGTCGTGATCCTCGAGCCCCACTACGAGAACTACGGGCCCGACGCGGTCCTGTGCGGCGCCCGCCCGGTGTTCGTCCCGCTCGCCCCCTCGGGCGCGCTCGACCCGGAGCGCCTGGCGCGGGCCTTCTCGGAGCGGACGCGCGCCGTGGTGGTGAACACCCCCTGGAACCCGGCCGGCCGCGTGCTGCGCGCCGAGGAGCTCCGTGCCATCGCCGACCTCTGCCGGCGCCACGACGCCTACGCCGTGACCGACGAGATCTACGAGCACATCGTCTTCGAGGGCCGCCACACGCCACTCGCCACCCTCCCCGGGATGCGCGAGCGCACCGTCACCGTCTCCGGGGCCTCCAAGACCTTCGCCGTCACCGGCTGGCGCATCGGCACGGTGGTGGCCCCGAGGGAGCTCACCCTCGCCATCCGCAAGGTGCACGACTTCCTCACGGTGGGCGCCCCGGCCCCGCTGCAGGACGCGGTGGCGGTGGCCCTCGAGGGGCTGGGGGAGGCCTACTACCGCGAGATGGCGCTCGCCTACCGGCGCCGGCGCGACCTCCTGTGCGCCTCGCTCGCGCGGGCCGGCTTCGAGTTCACCCCGCCCGAGGGGGCCTACTACGTGCTCGCCTCCTACCGGGGGCTCTCCCTGCTCCCCGAGGAGGAGTTCGCGAGGGAGCTCGTCACCGAGGCCAGGGTGGCCGCCGTGCCCGGGTCGAGCTTCTTCTCGGAGAGGGACCCCGAGCGGCGGCTCGTCCGCTTCGCCTTCTGCAAGACCGAGGACGTCCTCGCCGAGGCCGGCCGAAGGCTCGAGGCCTTCGCGGCCTCGCGAGGGCGCGCCGGCGCCCGCTAGCGCCCCTCGGGCGGAGCGGTGAGGGCCGTCCGCTCGCCGACCGCCACCCGGTCGCGCCCCGCGCTCTTGGCGGCGTAGAGGCCGCGGTCGGCGCACTCGAACCAGGTGAGCGGGCCGTCCTCGCGGGCGAGGGCCGCCACCCCCACCGACACGCTCACCCGCTCGGCGCGGTCGCCGGCCGGGATGCGCAGGGACCTCACCCGCTGCAGCAGCCGCTCGCACAGGGTGAGGGTGTCCTTGAGCGGGGTCTCGCGCAGGACCACCGCGAACTCGTCGCCGCCGTAGCGGGCCACGAAGTCGTTCTTGCGCATGAACACCTTCACGATGGCGTCGGCCACCTCGCGCAGGACCCGGTCGCCCACCGCGTGGCCGAGCGCGTCGTTCGTGGCCTTGAAGTGGTCGATGTCCACCACCACCAGGCACATGGGGTGGCGGAAGGCCTTGTGGATCTCGACCGTGCCGGCGAGGTAGTCGTCGAGCGCCCGCCGGTTGTTGACCCGGGTGACCGCGTCGGTCTCGCCCTCGCGCCGCACCGACTCGAGCTCGTCGCCGAGCGCCCGCACGGTGTCGCCGAGGGCGGTCATGCGCTCGCGCTGGCGCCGGCGGCGGGCCTCGAAGGCCTCGGTGAGGGCGCCGAAGGCGGAGAGGACTTCCCGCTTCAGCTCGGCCGCGCCGCTCCCGCTCATGAGCGCTTCCAGGTGGGCGAGCTCGGCGCGGATCCGCTCGTCGGTCTCCTCGTCCTCGGCGAAGGCCTGGCTGTAGTTCTTGATGAAGACCCAGATGACCTCGCGCAGGTCCTTGGTCACGCTCTGGGCGTGACCCGCGCTCGAGCGGCAGTAGTCGCGGACGAACTGCCGCACGCCCTGCCAGTCCCGGCGGCCGCCGCGCAGGCCGGGGTCGTCGGGGCTCGCCCCGGGCGGCGGGGCCGCGATGCACACGTGCTGCGCCCAGGCCTCCGCGGTGCGGCGGAAGGTGGCGAGGTCGGTCTCCTCCTGCTCGAGGGCGAACTCGGAGAGGCTCCGCAGGATGTTGCCGAGGGTGTCGAGGGCCATCTCCCCGGCCTCGGGGGCCTTCTCGGCGGGCTTGGCGCCCTCGGCGGGGGGCTTCTTTCCGAACATGGGGCGCGCGCCTCGAGGGTGACGAGGGCGCCCCCTCGACCCCGGGCCAGGGGTCGGCGGGGCGCCCTTCCGCAAAAGGGTAGCCGGTCCGCGCCCCGGCCGCAAAGCCGGGCGCCGCTAGCTCTCGTCGACGAAGAGGTCGCGCATGAGCGGCTGGCCCGGCTCGACCGCGTAACCCTCGAAGTCCTTCACCCCCTCGGCCCGCAGGACGTCCTCGTCGATGAAGAAGTTGCCGGTGCACGAGGGGGCCTTCCTCGAGAGGATGGCGTGGGCGGCGTCGGCCACGATGTCGGGCTTCCGACCGTGGCGCGCGGTCTCGTCCCCGCCGAGGAGGTTCAGCGCGGCGGTGGCGACCACGGTGCGGGGCCAGAGCGCGTTCACCGCGATCCCCCGCTCCCTGAGCTCCTCGGAGAGGCCCAGCACGCACAGGCTCATGCCGTACTTGGAGAGGGTGTAGGCGACGTGCGGGGCGAACCAGCGCGGGCGCAAGGAGAGCGGGGGCGAGAGCACGAGCACGTGGGGGTTCTCGGCCTTCTCGAGGAAGGGGAGGCAGGACTTGGTGCAGAGGAAGGTCCCGCGCGTATTCACCCCCAGCATGAGGTCGAAGCGCTTCATGGGGGTGTTGGGGGTGTCGGCGAGCAGGATGGCGCTCGCGTTGTTGACGAGGATGTCGAGGCCGCCGAAGCGCTCCACCGCCTTCTCGACCGCCGCCTTCACCCCCTCCTCCTCGCGGACGTCGCAGGGGACGGCGAGCGCCCGGCCGCCGGCGGCCTCGATCTCCTCGGCCGCGCTGTAGATGGTGCCGGGGAGCTTGGGGTTCGGCACCGCGGTCTTGGCGGCGACGACCACGTTCGCCCCGTCGCGGGCGGCCCTGAGCGCGATGGCCTTGCCGATCCCTCGACTCGCCCCCGTGATGAAGAGCGTCTTGCCTTTGAGGCTCACCGGCGGAGAGGCCATGCTGTCCTCACTTGGGCTGGCGCGGCGCCGCATGATCGCAAAGCCATCGCGCGAGTCACCCTCAAAGACGCGCGACGACCCGGCGGGACCGAAGCGACCCCTGCCCTCTCGGGCCGCAGCGCGCGGCCCGGGCCGCGCCGGTGGGTACGCTACCCACTCCTGAACACACGAACCGTGGTTCCGGAGGCCCGTCCGGGCGGCATGCGACGGTGCGAGAGCCCCTGTCCGCGCCGGGTGCGGACGGGGGACCCGGCCGGAGGCGAGCGCCGTCACTCGGGGAACTCGCGAGCGAGGGACCGCCCCGGCGCAGGGAAGGGCCCGGAGAGCCTCACCGGGTCCCTGAACGCGCTAGCAGATCCACCCCGCCCCTTCGCCGAGGGCGTCGTTGACAGGGGCATCCGAAGACCGTAGATCCCGATCCATGAAGTGGGAAATGGTGGTCTGAAGGGGATCGTCGTCCCGTGTTCTACGGCACCTTCCATCACGCGATCGACGCCAAGGGGCGCACGAGCCTGCCGGCCAAGTTCCGGGAGGCGCTCGACCAGGCCGGCGAGGCGAAGGTGTTCCTCATCCAGGCGCCGGGGCTGAAGGCCCTGCGCGCCCTGCCGCTCTCCGAGTGGAAGAAGCTCGAGGAGCGGGTGCTCAAGGTGAGCCCCTTCGACCTGCTCCGCCAGAAGAACATCCTGCGCTTCGTCTCCTCGGCCCAGGAGATCGACCTCGACCCGCACGGCCGGGTGCTGGTGCCCGGGCCCCTGCGCGCCTACGCCTCGCTGGCGAAGGAGGTGGTGTGGACCGGGATGGGTCGCGACATGTGCCTCTGGGACAAGGAGGAGTTCGAGCGCGCGGTGGCGGAGGAGATGCCGGCCGACGAGGTCATCGACTTCTTCGAGGGTCAAGGGTGAGGGCGGAGGGTGCCATGTACGAGGCGAGACACGAGGACGGGGTCACCATCGTGAAGGGCGTGGGCGAGCTGGGGCGGGCCGAGCTCGAGGGGATCGCCTTCCTGGCGGGGCAGGCGCGCCGCGAGGGGCGGCGGGTGGTCATCGACCTGAAGCGGGTCACGCACCTCCACTACGCCGGCGCCGCGCTCCTCAAGGCGGTGCCGGGGCTGCGCGCCGCGGGGGCGAGCCGCTACGTCCGCGACCTGGTCCGCGCGGGGGGCGCGGGCGGACACGTCGAGCTGTTCGAGGACCTCGAGGAGGCCGTCTCGGCCTCGTGACCGGTGAGCGAGTTCGTCCATGAGAC
>DATJVF010000437.1:0-2718 GCA_035501995.1 Anaeromyxobacteraceae bacterium | reverse complement strand
GCTCATCGGCATCGTCCTGCTCATCGGGATCGTGAAGAAGAACGCCATCATGATGATCGACTTCGCCATCGAGGCCGAGCGCGACGAGGGCCTCACCTCGCGCCGGGCCATCCACCGCGCCTGCCTGCTCCGCTTCCGCCCCATCATGATGACCACCCTCGCCGCCCTGCTCGGAGGCCTCCCGCTCGCCCTGGGGAGCGGCGCCGGGGCGGAGCTCCGCCGCCCGCTCGGCATCACCATCGTCGGAGGCCTGCTCCTCTCGCAGGTGCTCACCCTCTACACGACCCCGGTGGTGTACCTGGCCCTCGACCGGTTCACCCGCCGCAAGCGCCACGAGATCAGGGCGCCGGCGCGGGCCAGCTAAGGGAGCAGGCTCGCCCGCGAAGGAAGGCCTCGACTCTTCGAGGCGGCTCGGGCGCCGCGGCGCGAGCGCAGAGCCTCCTCGCTCGAGGAGGCCCGCGGCGCCGCGCCCCGTACCTCCCGGAGGCGCCCGGGCCCGCGACGGTGAGCCCTCCGGGGCGCCCCTTCAGGCGGCCTCCGCCCTCAGCCACGCCTCGCGAACTCGTCCAGGTAGGCCCCCAGCGCGTCGACCCATTCGGGCTCGCAGGCGTTGTAGATGGAGGCGCGGATGCCGCCCACCGAGCGGTGGCCCTTCAGCCCGACCATGCCGCGCTTCTTCGCCTCCGCCACGAAGCGCTCCTCGTCCTTCTCGCTCGGGAGCCGGAAGACCACGTTCATCACCGAGCGGCTCTCCTTCTCGGCCGGGCAGCGGTAGTAAGAGGCGTGCCGGTCGAGGGCCGTGTAGAGCACCGCCGCCTTCTTCCGGTTGCGGGCCTCCATGGCGGCGAGGCCGCCCAGCCCCTTCAGCCAGAGGAGCACGTTGCGGATCATATAGACGCCGAAGGTGGGCGGGGTGTTGTAGAGCGACTTGTTTTCGGCCTGGGTGCGGAACTGGAAGATCTTGGGGATGTCCTTGCGCCCCCGCTCGAGGAGCTCCTTCGCGACCACCACCACCACCACGCCCGACGGGCCGATGTTCTTCTGCGCCCCGGCGTAGATGAGGCCGAAGCGTCCGGCGTCGAGCGGCCGCCACAAGAAGTCGCTCGACATGTCGGCCACCAGCGGCACCGGCCCCCCGTCCGGGAAGGGGCGCGCCGGGTCGACCGCCATCTCGACCCCGTGGATGGTCTCGTTGGAGGTGAGGTGCAGGTAGGCCGCCCCGGGGGTCGCCTTCACCTCGCCGGCGCGGGGGGCCCGGCGGTAGCTCTTCTCCTTGCCCTCGCCTTCCCCGGTCGTGAGGGCCACCCGCGCGCTGCCGCCCAGCAGGGCGCAGGCCGCCTTGGCCTCCGAGAAGGCCTTCTCGCCCCAGGCCCCGGTGAGGACGTACTCGGCGGTCTGGCCCGGCCCCACCAGGTTCAGGGCCACCTGGGCGAAGAGCTGGGTGGCCCCGCCCTGGAGGAACAGGATCTCGTGGGTGCTCGGCACCTGCAACAGCTCGCGGAGGAGCGCCAGCGCCTCGTCGTGGACGGCCTCGTACTCCTTGCCGCGGTGGCTGTGCTCCATGACCGACATGCCGCTGCCCGCGAAATCGAGCATCTCCTCGCGCGCCCGCTCGAGCGCGGGGAGCGGGAGGGCGGCAGGGCCGGCGGTGAAGTTCTTCGTGCGGGTCATGCATCCCTCCTGGCTGTCGGTCGCTCTCCTCGAGAGGCGAGGGGCCGGGGCGGCCCCCCTCCTCTTCGCACTCACCGCGGGCGCTCCCGAAGCGGTGAGGGCGAGTCTCCCACAACTCGCGCCGAAACGCGCCTCCCCCGCGACCCCCGCCCGGCTCAGCCACCCCACAGGTGGGCGCCAAAGGAGTAGAGGACGAGGAGCGCGGCCGCCACGGCGACCCCGAGCACCAGCGCCGATCGCAGCGGGCGCAGGCGCGCCGCGAAGGGCCGTTCCTCGCGCCGCCTGAAGCGCGGAAGGGTCCGGTACTCCCGCCACCCCTCGGCCCGGACCCGCCGTGCCCCCTCGAGGTCCCCCCGGCCCGCCAGCGCCCGGGCGAGGAGGTAGCGACCCTCCACGGTGCCCGGGCGCTGGGCCACGAACCGGGTGAGCACCTCCTGCGCCCCGTCGAAGTCGCCGCGGGCTAGCCGCAGGCGGCCGAGCTCGAGGTCGATCTCCCCCATGCGGAAGCCCGGCTCGGCCTTCTCGGCGAAGCTCAGCACCTGCTCGGCCCGCTCGAGCGACCCGCTCCGCGCCAGGGCCGCCCCGAGCAGGAAGACCGTCGGCACGTCCTCGTCCCCGGCCTCGACGTTCTGCCGCGCCAGCGCGGCGGCCTCCTGCGGCCGCCGCTTGAGGAGCAGGTCGGCGAGCTCGAGCCGCGCCCGCCGGTCGTGAGGGTTCGTGGCGAGGGTGCGCCGCAGCTCCCCGATCCTGCGCAGGCGGGCCATGAGCCGCAGCGGGCTCGGCAGCCACCCGAAGGAGAGGCGGTCGCCCAGCCACCCGATGACGAGGATCGCGAGGAGCACGCCCAGCGGGTGCCCGGTGAGCGAGGCGAGCAGGTACCAGAGGAGCCAGGTCTGGGTCACGTCGTCCCCTGCCGGCAAAGAACCACGGCCGAGGGTCGAGGTAAAGGCCTGCCGCGTCCGCCCCGCCGCCACGCCCTCGCAGCGCCCGGCAACGCGGCACGGGTGAAGCCCGCCCGGAAGGTGGCCGCCGGGTCGCGCAACCCGC
>DATJVF010000436.1:0-18884 GCA_035501995.1 Anaeromyxobacteraceae bacterium | reverse complement strand
CGCGGTGGTGGAGGTGCCGAGCGGCGTCGCGGTGGTGGCGGACTCGACCTTCGCGGCCATCAAGGGCCGCGAGGCCCTGGCGGCCACCTACGAAGGCGGCCCGCACGGCGAGCTCGACTCGGCGGCCGTGGCGCGGCTCCTCGCCGAGGCGCCCATCGAGCCGACTCCGGCCCGCAGCGAGGGCGACTTCGACCGGGCCTTCGCGGGGGCGGACAAGCGGCTCGAGGCCACCTACGAGGTACCCCTGCTCGCCCACGCCACCATGGAGCCGATGAACTGCACGGCCGACGTGCGGCCGGGGACGGCCGAGATCTGGGCGCCCACCCAGGCCCCGACCTGGGCCCAGGCGGCGGTGGCCAAGGCCCTCGACCTCCCCGACGACAAGGTCGCGGTCCACGTCACCTTCCTGGGAGGCGGCTTCGGGCGACGGTCCATGACGGACTTCCCCATCGAGGCGGCCCAGGTGTCGCGGGCCTGTGGGGGGCCGGTGCAGGTGCTCTTCACCCGGGAGGACGACCTGCGCCACGACTTCTACCGGCCGCCCGGGCGCAACGAACTGAGGGCCGCTCTCGGCGGCGGCACCCTCGCGGCCTGGCGCCACCTCGTGCGCACGCCCTCCATCGCCCGACAGCTCTTCGGCTCGGCCGTCCGCAACGGAGCCATTCCGGACGTGGTGGAGGGGGCGGTGGGGTTCCCCTACCGCGCCGGGGCCGTGGTGATCGAGGCGGCCATACCGGAGATCGGGATCCGGATCGGCTGGTGGCGCTCGGTGTACTCCTCGCAGAACGCGTTCCCCGAGGAGTGCTTCATGGACGAGCTCGCCGAGGCCGCGGGGAAGGACCCGCTCGCCTTCCGCCTCGAGCACCTTCCGGAGGGCCACCGGTTGCGAGGGGTGCTCGCGCTCGCCGCCGAGAAGGGCGGGTGGGGTTCGCCCCTGCCGGCCGGGCGCGGACGCGGGATCGCCTGCCACTCGAGCTTCGGCAGCCACGTGGCCGAGGTGGCCGAAGCCTCCCTCGAGGGGGATCGCGTGCGGGTGCACCGGGTGGTCGCCGCAGTCGACGTAGGCATCGCCTTGAACCCCGACAGCGTCGAGCACCAGGTGGAAGGCGCCATCGTCTACGGCCTCTCCGCCGCGCTGCGAGGGGAGATCACCCTCAAGCAGGGTGCGGTCGAGCAGGGCAACTTCGACGATTACGAGCCCCTCCGGATGAACGAGATGCCGGCGGTCGAGGTCCACATCGTGCCGAGCCACGAGGCCCCCGGCGGCATCGGGGAGCCCGGGCTTCCCCCCATCGCGCCCGCGGTGGCGAACGCCCTCTACGCCGCGACCGGCAAGCGGCTGAGGAAGTTGCCCTTCCGGGTGGCGGGCCCGACCTCGGGGGCCTGACCGCGCGGCGGGGTCGCCTCCACGGGGGCGGCTCCCTCTTCACGGTCGGAGGACTCCTCCCCGGCTCGAGGCGACCGCGCGGGTGACGGGGCCCTCACCCGGAGGTGACGCGGAGGTGACGCGGACGAGCGTCCCGGCCCCTCGGGAATGCAAACCGGCCTGGCTGGTTTTGCTGACCATGACGCCGGCGACGAGGGCCGCAGGTGGGGTCGACGACCTCACCCCCTATCTGAGGGTCATCCGAAGGTACCCGCCGCTCACGCGCGAGCGGGAGCACGCGCTCGCCCTGCGCGCCCGGCGCGGCGACCCCTCGGCCCGCCAGGCCCTCGTGAAGCACAACCTCGCCTTCGTGGTCGCGCTCGCCCGCAGGGTGCGGCGCGGCGGGCTGCGGCTCGAGGACCTGGTCCAGGAGGGGAACCTCGGCCTTCTGCGGGCGGTCGAGAAGTTCGACCCGCACGCCGGGACCCGCTTCTTGACCTA
This sequence comes from Anaeromyxobacteraceae bacterium, assembly GCA_035501995.1. Classification (GTDB taxonomy): domain Bacteria; phylum Myxococcota; class Myxococcia; order Myxococcales; family Anaeromyxobacteraceae; genus Anaeromyxobacter_A. The sequence goes on along the minus strand of DATJVF010000436.1, from coordinate 17,017 downwards.
CGCGACCTGGTGGGTGAGGGCTTACCTGGGAAAGTACGTGAAGGAAGCGCGCTCGAGCGTCCGGCCCCATAGCGGGACGGTGGCCCTCGCCGACCTCTCCCTCGATGCGCCCCTCGAGGACGGCGACGCCTCGCCGCTGGACTTCCTGGTCAGCCAGGCCGTCCCCCCCGACGACGCCTGCATGGCCGCCGAGCGCGACCGCGAGGTGCGGCAGTCGCTGCGGGCGCTCCGCGCCCGCGTCGGCGAGCTCGGCTGGGACATCGTGCGCGACCGGCTGGAGCAGGACTCTCCCAAGACGCTGGCCGAGATCGGACAGCGGTTCGGCGTCTCCCGCGAGCGGGTACGCCAGGTCGAGGTGAGGCTGAAGCAGCTGTTGCAGCGCCACCTCAGGGCCACCGCAGAAGCCGACTCGCGCGAGGCGGCCTAGAGGGCGGCCCTTCCGGCGCGCGACGCTGAACCTGCCCGGGCACTCTTGGGCCGGGACGGGCCGGCGACGACGAGGGCCGACCTCGCCCTCGCCCGAGACGCCCGCCCGGTCACCCAGGCGCTTAAGTTCGAGGCCCCGAGGCCGGCCGTTGGCGAGGCTCCCGCGCGACCGGGGGATTGCCGGGCGCGGGTCGGCCGTGTTTCTCTTTCGGCAGATGACGCTAGGCGGATCGCCCCCAGGGGCCCGCGGTCGCGGCCGCCGCGCGAGGGCGGCGAGGCGGGGGCGCCCCGGTTCCGCCCGGCGGGCGGAGGCGCGGAAACGGCGGCCGGCTAGGGAGAGCGCGACGCCCTTCGAGCGCCGGCCCCGGAGCTCGTCGGCGCGCCCCCGGGTGCGGCCTCGCCGGCGGTGGACCTAAGACCTCGGAGGCCCCGTGTCCGACCGCCTGTCCGAGCTGGAAGCCAAAGTCGCCGCCCTCGCCTCGGAGGTGCGGCGGCTCGACGAGCGGCTGTCGAACTTCGAGCGCGGCCCGGTCTCGGCGCTGGAGCTGGCGCCCGCGCCCGAGGAGGGGAGCCCTTGGCCGGACACCGCCGACTTCGCCCGCGCGCTCGCCCTCGGCGGGCGAACCTTCCTCGTCCTGGCCGGGGCGTTCGTGCTCCGGGCGGTCACCGAGGCCGCGGTGGTCCCGAGCGGCCTCGGCGTCGTGCTCGGCCTCGTCTTCGGCGGGACCTGGCTCGCCATGGCGGACCGGGCGGGCCGGGGCGGCCAGCGCCTCAGCGCGGTCGTGCACGGCCTCGCGGCGGCCATCATCGGCTTTCCGCTCCTCTTCGAGGCCACCACGCGGTTTCACCTCTTCTCGCCGACGGTCGCCGGGCTCGGCCTGGCGGCGCTCAGCGCGGCCGCCCTGGGCGTGGCGGCGCACCGGAGCCTCCACGCCCTCGCCTGGGTGGTCCTGGCGGCGGGGCTCCTCACCGCGCCGGCGCTCGCCCTCGCCACCGGCCGCCTCGTGCCCGCGGCGCTCTACCTCGTCGCGCTGGGGGTGGCCACCCTGTGGCTCGGCTACGCGAAGGGCTGGACGTTCTTGCCCTGGCCGGTGGCGCTCGTCGCCGACCTGTTCGTCTTCGTCCTCACCTTCCGGGCGGTGGGCGAGCGGGCGACCGAGACGGTCGGGGCTGCGCTCCTCACGGCCGCCGCGCTGCTCCTCGGCTACCTCGGCTCGGTGGTCGTCCACACGCTCATCCTCGAGCGGGGGGTGCTAGCCTTGGAGTTCGCGGCGAGCGCGCTGGCGATGCTGGCCGGGGTGGGCGGGGCGCTCATCCTGGTGGCTCGCACCGGGGTGGCGGCGGCCGGGACCGGGCTCGGCTTTCTCGCCTGCGGCCTGCTCGCCTACGCCGTGGCGATGGGGTGGGTCCTGCGAAGGGAGAGGATCGGGGCGCGCTTCCACCTCTACGCCTCGCTCGCCCTCGGGTTCACCCTGGCCGGCAGCGCGCTTCTGCTCTCCGGCCCCCCGCTCGTCGTGAGCTGGCTCGGGCTCGCTCTCCTTCTGGCGGTGATCGCCCGCCTCCGCCTCCGGGTCCTCGCGCTGCACGCCGCGGTCTTCGCCCTCGCGGCGGCCGGGGTGAGCGGCCTTCTGGCGGAGGCGACCGCAACCGTGGCCGGCCGCGAGGCGGCGGGGGCCGCCCTCCACGCGCCGGCCTCGGTGCTGGTCCTCGCGACCCTGGCCCTCGTCACCTCGATCACCGCGGGCACGACCGCACGCCCGAGGCTCGCCGAGCGCGTGCCGCAGGCCCTCCTCCTCACCGCGCTCCTCGTCGCCGCCGCAGGCCTCGCCATGAGCGCCCTCCTGCCGGCCGTGGCGGGGGAGGACGCCGCCGCGAGCGCCGGAAGGGTCGCCACGGCGCGGACGGCCGTGCTGGTGGGAGGCGTCCTCGCCCTGGCCGCGCTCGGTCGGACAGGCGCCTTCCTCGAGGCCCGCTGGCTCGTTTATCCCTGGCTGGCCGCGGTCGGACTCAAGATCCTGCTCGAGGATCTCCCTCGCGGTCGCCCGGCCACGCTGGTCCTCACCTTCGCGCTCTTCGGCACGGCCCTCATCGCGGTCTCTCGCCTGCGGCGGCGCCCTGCGCCGGAGGCGGGCCAAGGCTAGGAGCGCCGCAGACCGCCGCGCCCGTCGACGCCCTTTCGGGTCGGTCAGTCCATCGAGCCTTCGGGGAAGCCCTCCGCAGACCGCCGCGGCGGTCTCTCCGGCCGCGCGCTACCCGAAATCGGCGAGATGCCCGTTTCGAGTGCAGCCGGTGCCCGCGCGGGTCTCAGCCCGCGCGGCCCCCAGCCTCCCCGTCCGTGCCCCCCCGAGCGAGCCACCCGGTATTCGCCGTCTCGACGCTCGTCCCACTGGCGCGACGCGAGTAGTCTCTGCCACTCACGCGCACGGACGAGAGCGGGTTTCAGATGGACGATAACGTGACTGAAAGAGTGCGTTTACTGTTGGCGGCTGCCGTGACTAAGCTTTCCGACATGGTTTCCCCCCGAATGGAAGAGTTGCAGAAGCAGACGCGCAAGCAGCTCCTCGCGCTCGCGAAGACGCTCGAGGTCACCGGCGTCTCCAAACTCACCAAGAGCGAGCTCGTCCACCGCCTCATCGAGGCGCTGAAGGCGTACGGGGAGAAGCCAGCAGCCGCAGCGCGCCCCACCCCCGAGGCTCGCGGGCCGTCCGCGGCGGCGAAGAGCAGCTCCCGCGCCGCTCCCAAGCCGGCTCCGGCGGCGGCTCGCACCGCAGCCGAACCCAAGGCCCCCGCCCCGGTCGCCGGGGAGACGGCCTCGTCCGGCGCGGGCGACGACCCGGCGGCCAAGATGAAGCTCGAACTCGGTCCGAGCCCGCGGGGGGAGAAGCCGGTCGAGCACATCCCTTGGAGCTACGGGGTGGACCGCATCACTGCGGCCGCCATCGATCCGGCCCGGCTCTACGTTTACTGGGAGGTCACCGACCAGGCCCTCGAGCTGGCGCGGGCCCGGCTCGACTCGCCGGCCAATTCCTGGCTCGCGCTGCGGGTCTACGACACGTCCGGCCTCCTCTTCGACGGCACCAACGCCCACAGCTACTTCGATCACCGGGTGGAGCGCTCCGATCGCCAGTGGTTCTTCGCAATCGGTAAGCCCACCTCCTCCGCCTACGTGGAGATCGGGGTCAAGTCCGACGAGGGCTACTTCGCCAAGATCGCCCGTTCGGGCCGGGTGGACTTCCCGCGCAACGACCCGGCGCCCGTGCTCGAGCCGGAGTGGATGACCGTGCTCACCCTCGACGAGGTGCGGCGCACGGGGATGGGCCTGCCGGCGCGGCCGCCGCCTCCTCCGCCCTCTCCGCCGCCGCCGGCGCCTGGAGGCGGGGGCGGGGGCCGGGGCGAAGCCGTCGGGACCTGGACGCCCATCCCCCTCTGGATCCTCCGCCAGATTGCGAGCGGCCACGAGATCACGCGCGAGGAGCTGACGCGGGAGGGCTGGGAGCGCGTCGACTGGCACGAGGTGACCGGCGAGCGCTGGTTCGAGATGAAGGGCTACCTCGAGTGGCAGGGCCCGCTCACCGTGTCCACCTGGGAGGCCGGGCCGTTCAGCTATCCGGTCGAGATCCTGGGGCCGTTCCGCGAGGAGTGGGAGGGCCAATCCTTCACCTTCCAGGTGGGGGGGACCACCCACGTCGTGAGCGGCCCGTGGGAGGTGGTGGTCCATAACCTCGGCGCCCACGTCGAGGGAGCGGTGGTGAGCCGCTGGGCGGTCTACCGCTCCTGGGTGGCCTCGGGCGGCCGCGAGGTGGCGACCGGGGCCGCCGCTGCGGGCACCCTGCGGGTGGGGGCCTCGGAGTCGGTCGGGCCGGGGGCGAGCGAGCGGGCCTGGCTCGCCGCGAGCGAGCTGCGCCTCGCCGGGGCGAGCGAGGTCTGGCGCCTCGGCGCGAGCGAGGTGCGCTTCGCGGGCGCGAGCGAGCAGCTCTTCGCCCAGTCCGGGCTGTGGGCCTTCCGGGGCGCGAGCGAGCGCATGCTCCAGGGGGCGAGCGAGGTGCGCCTGCAGGGTGCCAGCGAACGCACCTTCAAGGGCGCGAGCGAGTCGCGCCTGCAGGGCGCGAGTGAACGCATGGGCGCGAGCGAGCGCGTGGGCGCCAGCGAGCGCATGGGCGCGAGCGAGAGGATGCAGGGGGGCAGCGAACACCGGCTAGCCCAAGAGGCCGAGCCCTTTCCACCTTCCGGGGGCGGTTACCCTAAGCTCGAGGAGTGAAGCGCATGGCCAAGGGGTACTTCGCACTCGTCCTCCACGCGCACCTGCCGTTCGTGCGCCACCCGGAGGACCCCACGGTGATGGAGGAGAGCTGGCTCTACGAGGCCATCACCGGCACCTACCTGCCGCTCTTGCAGGTCTTCGAGGGCCTCGTCGCCGACGGCATCCCCTACCGGGTGACGGTGTCGCTCTCGGCACCGCTCATCTCGATGCTGACCGATGACCTCCTGAAGGAGCGCTACGCCAAGCACCTCGACGACCTCATCGTCCTCGCCGGCAAGGAGCTCGAGCGGACGAGGTCCGAGCCCCACTACCACCGCCTGGCGCAGATGTACTTCGATCGCTTCCACTCCCTGCGCCACACCTGGCGATCGCACGAGGGCAACCTCGTGCGCGCCTTCCGCCGGCTTCAGGAGGTGGGCCGGGTCGAGGTCATCACCTCTACCGCCACCCACGCCTTCTTCCCGCTGATGGATCGCAACTGGGCCGCCCTGCGCGCGCAGGTCCACACCGCGGCCGACCTGTACGAGCGGCACTTCGGCCGCCGCTCGCTCGGCCTGTGGCTCGGCGAGTGCGGCTACGTGCCGGGCTGCGATGAGCTGCTCCGCGAGGCGGGCATCCGCTACTTCCTGGTCGACAACCACGCCATCCTGTACGCCGATCGCCGGCCGGCCTACGGGGTCTACGCCCCGCTCTACTGCCCGACCGGCGTGGCCGCTTTCGGGCGCGACACCGAGTCCTCGCAGCAGGTCTGGAGCGCCAAGGAAGGCTACCCGGGCGACCCGCTCTACCGCGACTTCTACCGCGACATCGGGTTCGACCTGCCCATGGACTACATCGGTCCCCACATTCACCCCAAGGGGATCCGGGTCTACACGGGTATCAAGTACCACGCCATCACGCACAACAAGCTGCACGACAAGTGGGTCTACGACCCGGACGCGGCGCGCGGGCGGGTGGGGCTGCACGCCTCGCACTTCCGCGGCAACCGCGAGAAGCAGGTCGAGGCCCTGGCCGGGCAGATGGATCGACCCCCCATCGTGGTGAGCCCCTACGACGCGGAGCTCTACGGACACTGGTGGTACGAGGGCCCGATCTTCCTCAACGACGTGTTCCGCCAGCTGCACGCCGACCAGACGGTCGTCGAGCCCATCACGCCCGGCGATTACCTGGCCCGCCACCCGACCAACCAGACCGCCACCCCCAGCCTCTCCTCTTGGGGGGCCAAGGGATACGCCGAGTACTGGTGCAACGAGAGCAACGCCTGGACCTACCGCCACGCCCACGTGGCTGCCGAGCGCATGGTGGAGCTCGCCCACCGCAGCCCGGCCGCCAAGGGGCTCGAGCGGCGGGCCCTGAACCAGGCCGCCCGCGAGCTCTTGCTGGCGCAGTCGAGCGACTGGGCGTTCATCATGACCACCGGGACCACCGTCCCCTACGCCACCCGCCGCTTCAACGAGCACACCATCCGCTTCACGCGCCTCTACGAGGACCTCAAGGCCGGGCGGCTCGACGAGGCCTACCTCGCCGACCTCGAGGCCAAGGACAACATCTTCCCGCACCTCGACTACCGCATCTACGCCACCTGACCTTTTTGTCATGCGAAGCGATGCGGCGCCTCTAAAGGTCCTGGTCGTCTCCTCCGAGGTAGCACCCTTCGCCAAGACCGGCGGCCTCGGCGACGTGGTGGGGGCCCTGCCCAAGGCGCTGCGCCGGCGCGGCATCGACGTGCGGGTGGTGGTGCCCCTCTACGCCGGGATCGACTGGAACGCCCTCGAGCGGCTGGAGGGCGTCCTGGAGGTCCCCATGTGGTGGGGAACCGCGCGCTCGGGGGTTCGCCTCGGTCGCCTGCCGGGGAGCGAGGTCCCGGTCTACTTCCTCGAGTACAACCGCTACTTCGATCGCCCCTTCGTCTACGGCCGGCCCGGGGAGGGGTACAGCGACAACCTGGAGCGCTTCACCTATCTGTCGCGGGGCGCCCTCGAGCTGACCAAGCGGATCAACTTCCTCCCCGACGTCATCCACTGCAACGACTGGCAGACCGCCCTCGTGCCGGTCTACGTCAACACCCTGGAATGGGCGAAGCCCCTGCACGGCTCGGCGACCGTCTACACCATCCACAACCTCGCTCACCAGGGCGCCACCGACGGCGGCGCCATGTTCATCACCGGCCTCGGGCAGAACCACTACAACTCCGGCGAATTCGAGCACTTCGGCTCCCTGAACCTCGCCAAGGCCGGTCTGTGGCACAGCACGGTCCTCTCCACCGTCAGCCCCACCTACGCGCGCGAGATCCAGACCCCCGAGTACGGCTGCGGACTCGACGGCGTCCTGCGCAGCCGGTCCCAAGACCTCTTCGGCATCCTGAACGGCATCGACGTCGACGAGTGGAACCCGGCCACCGACCCCTTCATCGCCGAGAACTACTCGGCCGCCCGCCCCGAGGGGAAAGCGGCCTGCAAGGCGGCCCTCCAGGCCGAAGCCGGCCTGCCCGTCGATCCCAGGCTCCCGGTCTTCGGCACCGTCGGGCGCCTCACCGTCCAGAAGGGCCTCGACGTCCTGGCCCACGCCATGGAGCGGATCCTCTCCTGGAACCTGCAGATGGTGCTGCTCGGGAACGGCGACCGCGAGGCCGAGCACTTCTTCGGGACCCTCTCGGCGCGCAGGCCGGACAAGTTCAAGGCCTGGATCGGATTCGACCACGGGCTCGCCCACCGCATCGAGGCCGGGGGCGACTTCTTCGTCATGCCCTCCCGCTTCGAGCCCTGCGGGCTGAACCAGCTCTACAGCCTGCGCTACGGGACCCCTCCCATCGTGCGCGCCACCGGGGGGCTCGCCGACACAGTGGCCCCCTACGACGAGAAGACCGGCGACGGGACGGGGTTCGTCTTCAAGGACTTGAACCCGGACGCCCTCGGCAACAGCGTCGGCTGGGCCCTCTCGACCTACTACGATCGCGCGAGCCACGTCTTCTCGATGCGCCAGCGGGGCATGGCCATGGACTACTCCTGGGAACGCTCGGCCGCCTCCTACGAGAAGCTCTACCTCGAGGCCTACCAGCGGCGGCGCGGACACCCTTTCCCGGGCTGGGTGCTCGGACGCGACGGCGAGCGCGTGGCGCCTCGGCTGACCAGGGGAGCCGGGTAAACGAGCTGAAGGCCGAGCCCCCACCCCCGACCGGCGCCCGGCCGGCCTCGGCACGGGCTGCCAGATTGGCAGGCGGAGGCCGGGCGCGCCTGCCATCCTGTCCAGAGCCTCGCGGCGCGGCCCTCCCTGACCGGGAGATCCCGGGCTGGCCCGCCCTTTGCGAGCGCCCTTCTCCCATGCGCCTCGACCCCCTCGTCGATCTCGCCGTCGCGGCCCGCGCGAGCGACCTCCACCTCGAGCCCGGCCTGCCAGCCGGCCTGCGGGTGGACGGTGAGCTGCGGACGGTGGGCGAACCGCAGAAGGGGAGCGTGCTCCTCGCCATGGCCAAGGAACTCCTCCCGGGCGACCTCTGGCCGGGCTTCCTCGAGCGGCGCTCCGCCGACCTGGCCCGGTCCATCCGGGGCGCGAGGTGCCGGGTGAGCGTGTTCTGCACGGCCCGCGGGGTCGGGATGGCCATCCGCCTGCTCCCGCCTTACCAGGCCACGGTCGAGCGGCTCAACCTCCACCCGGACCTGAAGCAGATCGTGCGCGCCACCCACGGCCTCGTGGTGGTGAGCGGGCCGACCGGGTCGGGGAAGTCCTCGACGCTCGCGGCCCTGGTCGAGGAGGTGAACCGCTCCGCGCGACGGCACATCGTCACCATCGAGAGCCCCATCGAGTACCAGCTCGTGCCCAAGCTCGCCTTCGTCCGCCAGCGCGAGGTGGGGCGCGACACGCCGTCCTTCGAGCAGGCCCTGAAGGACGCCCTGCGCGAGGATCCGGACGTGCTCATGGTGGGCGAGGTGCGCGATGCGGAGGCGATGCGCCTCACCCTCGCCGCCGCCGAGACCGGTCACCTGGTCCTCACCACCCTGCACGCCGCGACGGTGGGTGAAGCGCTGGCGCGGATCGCCGCCGCCTTCCCGGCCGAGATCCAGTCCGGCATCTGCGCGCAGCTGGCCGACACGCTGGTGGCGGTGGTCTGCCAGCGGATGCGCTCCTTTCCGGAGCGCGGCCTGCGCGCGCCCGAGTGCGAGGTGCTGCTCGCCAGCACGCCGGTGCGGGCCGTGGTGCGGCAGGGGCAGTTCTTCAAGCTGTCGACCGCCCTCGAGACCGGGGGGCGCGAGGGCTGCTTCACCTTCCAGCGCTACCGCGAGTGGCTGGAGCGACGGACCGACTGGTTCGTGCCCTCGGCCGCGGCGCCGGAGGTGCCCGCCGAGGACGCCGAGGCGCGACCCCTCCCGGCCCCTTCGGCCCGGGGCCCGGCCGGCCCGAGGGCGGGGGCCGCCCCGCCGCCTCCTCCCTCCGAGCCGGGCGTGCTCGCCATCGACGAGGCCGACCTGGACCTCGACGGGATCGTGTCGGAGCTCGAGCGCAAGGGAGGCTAGCGGCCCGCCCTCGAGCCCCTCGCCGCCGGGCGAGCGCCGGCGGACTCCATCCACGGACCGTGAATAGCGGTCTACCGCCGCTCGACCCCGGCGAACCCGCGCCGAAAGGACCCGCGGAGGCTGTGGGGGGCCCATCCTTCCTGGTGACGGGGGAGCCGGACCGAACTAACGTCTCCAGGAGTGCAGGGAAAAGTCAGCGCGGGAGCGGGCATGGCGGAAGAACCGAGGACGGTCGAGGCCCTGGAAGCGGACCTGGTGCGCTACGTGAACTTGAAGCTCGCCGCGCTGGGGGAGCCGGTGAGCCGCGCCACCGTCGAGCCGGCCTTCATGGAGCTCGCCGGACCGCTGCTGCGCAACCACTACCAGAAGGACCAGCTCCTCGGGTGGCCGCTCTGCCCGGTCGACGTGCGGATCCAGGCCTTCCTCGACGGCTACCTGAAGGGCGCCTGCCCGGGCGGCGTCCCCCGGCTGCCCGAGCGGACCTTGGTCCTCGATCGCGCCGGGCTCGGCCGCACCCTCTCGCTGCCGGCGGAGGGCGATCGCTTCTCCTCGCCCCACCTCGACTCCTATCGGGTGAAGCAGGGCGTCCTCCACAACCCGAGGAGCGATCGCCGCACCACCGTGGGAGTGTTCCACGTGGCCGAGGGCGGCCTCCCGGTGCCGGAGGACAAGCTTTCGGTGCCCCTGCCCACCTTCGGCGCCCTCCTCGCCGCGGCGTTCCGCCCTCCCAAGGAGGCCATGATCCTCCCCTTCACGGCCCTGCAGCCGGAGGTGGCCCGGATCTTCGTCTCCCTGCTCCTGCGGCCGCTCGTCCGCCCGGCCACCGACCGCGAGGGGGCCAAGTCGATGGAGATCCGCTTCTTCGCCCCGGGTAGCCTGGTGAGCAACCTGGACTTCGTCGAGGGCATCTTCGGCAACGGGGGGGACCCCTACCTGCCCGAGAACGACTCCGCCCTCGACGTCCTCGGCTGGTCCGGCCACACCGGCTGCGTGGTGCTGGCACCGCACCTCGTCGGCCTGCGCAAGGTGGATGTCGGCCTGCCGCCCTTCGACCTCGCCACCGAGCGCCAGCGCCGCGACGGGATGTGTTACCGGGAGGAGGGGGAGCTCTACAACGCCGGGAAGGCCTTCAAGGTCACCGGTCGGGACGGGCAGGGTCTCATGGTCACCCTCATCGCCGACAACTACTACGGCTATTGCAAGAAGGAGGTGAAGACCCAGGTGAGCTTCGCCGCCAACCTCTACGGCTCCTGCGAGGAGGAGCACGCCGGCGGCGCCCTCGCCTACCCCACCTACGTCCTCGGGCAGGACTTCTACGCCGGCCGCGGCGCACCGCCCGACGGCCCCCGCTTCGAGGAGGCCATGGCGCTCCTCGGCGACCGGGTCCTCGTGAAGGAGGACCGCCACGCGGTGGACCGCCGCTACCCCGACATCCACTACGTGCCGGAGGACACCGAGTTCCACGCGCTCGAGGGGGCGGTGCGCTGGGCCCGTCCGGGGGGGACGGGCGAGCTCACCCTGCGGGTCGAGGACGTCTACGTCCTCCCCTCGGGCTACAAGGTGCGGCTCGAGAAGCAGATCGGCGGTACGGTCTGGCGGCTCATCGGCTCCCGGCCCGACGGCGTGCTCTGCCACAAGCCGTGCACGGTGTCGGGGGGCGGCAAGTCCGAGATCTCCAAGTCGCTCGTCCCCATGATCCAGCGGGCGCCCATCTTCGTGAGGGAGTACCAGCGCGACATGGACGAGGTGGCCGAGATCCTGAAGCGGGACTTCACCGCCATCTTCCGCCAGCAGCCCCCCGAGGCGCGGGCCCGCCGCCCGTTCTTGAGCCCCGAGCGCTCGCTCGGCTCGGCCATCAAGCTGTTCACCCCCTCGGCCGAGTACACCGACGAGTACAACGCCTGGCTGCGGGCCCTGCCGCAGACCATCCGCCAGCTCCTCTTCACCCTCAAGCGCTACTACCGGCCCGAGTGGGGGGAGCGCTGGCGCGAGCACTTCACGGTGGACCGCATCAACGGCTTCCCGGGCCACGAGCTCAAGTTCGACAACCAGCGGCTGGTGGCCAACTACCTCAGGGTCGGCTTCTCGCCCGACGACGGCTCCTGGCGGGTCTTCAAGCTGCGGCCCGACTTCAACCCGGCCGACAAGGTGCAGGTGGAGGACGACATCACCGTCTCGACGGTGATCCCCCGCGAGCGGGTGGGCGGCTGGGCCGCCGACTACCCCAACCCGAGCTTCAAGCTGGTGGCCAATTGCGAGAGGCTCCTCTTCCAGCGGCCCGACGACGCCGTCCACCGTGGATTCGACCGGCAGGCCGAGGCCGACATCGCCTCCCCGGGCACCTTCCTCACCAACTTCGAGCCGCTCACCCGCGACGAGGCGCGGGCCCTCGTCGACCACGTGGTCGAGTTCGACCTCTACAGCCCGCCCATGAAGGAACTCCTGCGGGCCTTCGTCGACGAGCCCGGCCCGGCCTACGCGGTCTCCTCGGCCCACCCGCGGCTCGTCGACGGCAAGCCCTCCAAGAACCCGCGCTACCTGCAGAAGCGACCCGACCACGTCGACCACCGCGGCACCTACCTGGCCGAGGTCGGGACGCGCCTCCACGGCCGGATCCCGGCCCGGGAGCCGTGGCTCTTGCCGGTCCACGCGGTGCTGGCCGGCCGGCGGGCCAACCCGCCGCAGCCGGACATCGGCCTGCCCAACCTGGCGGTCTACAACCCCATCCACTACCAGGAGCCGCCCGAGCTGTTCATGGACTTCCTGGCCAGCCTCACCGGCAAGTCCCCCTCGACCACCGGGTTCGGGAGCGAGGGCGCGCTCACCAAGGGCCCCTTCAACGCCCTGTGGCCGGTGGTGGACGTGAACAACGCCCTCGTCTCGGCCATCCTCACCGGCTACGCCGGCTACACCACCGCCGCCGGCTACATCGGCCCTTCCTTCCGGGTGGACCACGACATCAGCATGCTCGTGCCCGAGGTATGGTGCCGCATGCAGATCGGGGAGCGCGACCCGCGCTTCCTCATCGAGAACGGCTACCTCGAGAAGGTGGAGGACTTCGACCTCGACGGCCGCCGGATCCTGGCGAGTCGGCTCGGCTACCGCGTCACCTCCCGCTTCGTCGATCACTTCCTGGGCCGGCTCTTCGAGGCCCCCAACACCGTCTTCACCCGCGAGATGCTGAGGCCGGAGGAGCAGGGCCGGGCGGCCTTCGCCTCCGGCGTGGACGCCATCGTCGACACCCACGCCCGGGTGGCGCGCAGCTACTTCGAGGATGGGAGCATCGACGCGGCCTGCCCGCCGCTCAAGGCGCTGCTCCACGTCATGGCCCGCGGCTCCTACGAGGGCCAGGGGATCGACGCCCCCGCCCTGCGCGCCCTGTTCACCCGCGAGGCCATGCTCTCCTCCGACTGGTACCGGGAGCGCCTGCGCACCCAGCAGCGGCGCGACGTCGTGCTGTGGCGGCGCCACCGAGAGGCCCTCGAGGCGCAGAAGGCGGTCCGCCACGGCCCCGGGGCGGGCCTCGAGGAGCGTGGGGCGGCGGTGCGCCGCGAGCTCGCCCGGGTGAGCTCGCCCGCCTACCTCGAGGAGATCGCCGGGACGCTGGGCGCGGACCCCTTCCACCTCCAGGGCTGAGGCTCACCGCGCGCCCGGCCCCCGGTGCGGGACCGACCCAGGTGCTGAAATGACCTACCCCTCGCCCCGCGAAACGACGGGGAAGGAGGCGGGCACGCAAAGTGCAACGATCGGCGGCGGGGTGGTGTCCCCAGGTCCCGCGCCGGCGGACGGCGGCGTCCTCCGGGCCAGAGCCGCCGAGCAGCGAACCGCGGGGCGACGACGCGCATGACGAAGCCGAACCAGCAGAGGGCGGACGACGCCGAGGAGCTCTTCCTCCTCGACTCCACGCTCGAGGGGCTCGTGGCGAGGGGCGAGGTGCCCATCCCGCCCTACCCGGCGGTCGCGCTCCAGGTCCAGCAGCTCCTCGCTCGCAAGGACTTCGGCCTCTCCGACCTGTCGCGCCTCATCAACTCCGACGCCTCGCTCGCCGCCGACGTCCTGCGCTGCGCCAACTCGGCGCTCTACACCCGGGGCTCGCCGGTCACCACGCTCGCCCAGGCCGTGACCCGCGTGGGCTCGCAGCAGGTCATGCGGCTGCTCCTCGCCTCGAGCCTCGCCGCGCGGGCCCAGGGGCCGGGGACCCTCGCCCTCCTGCGGCGGCACGTCTGGATCGAGTCGCTCGCCAGCGCGGCGGTGTGCCAGGAGCTGGCGCGCTTGCGGGGACTGCGTAGCGAGGAGGCCTTCGTGGTCGGCCTCCTGCACGACTTCGGCAAGGTGGTGGCCTGCGCCGGCCTCGAGCACTCCATCGAGAAGGGCCGGCTCAAGGTGCCGGCCGCCGCCGGCTGGCCGCTCCCCGCGGTGGCCCAGGCCGTCGAACGGCAGCACGTCCCGCTCGGCCACGCCATCGCCTCGCGCTGGAAGCTTCCCCCGCTGGTGCAGGAGGCGATCGGCCAGCACCACGGCACGGTCCCGCACGACGAGGAGCCCCTCGTCGAGGCGGTCAAGGCCGCCGACGCGGTGGTGGAACTCCTCATGATGAAGTCGAGGGTGTCGCCGGCCGACCTCGTCCCGGTCCGCATGCTGACGAGCCTCGCCGAGCGCGAGGCGGTGGCGCGGATCCTCGAGCAGGTGCCGGAGCTGGTGGTGGCCTTCGAGCAGCTGGACCTCGTGCGATCGAGCGCTCCGAGCGTCCTCACCCTGCCCGAGACCACCCTCCAGCCGGGCGCGCGGCCGGTCGAGTTCGAGGTGGAGGTGAGCCTGGGAGGGCAGATCGGCAAGTACACCGCCACCACCATCGCCACGAATGGCCTCGCCCTGGCCGGGAGCGAACCCTTGCCGGAGAGCCGGCTCGTGGGCGCCACCCTCCACGGGCCGCCCGAGCCCTTCCGCATCTGGGCCTACGCGCGCCTGTGCCGCCGCGAGGGCTCGCTTTACCGGGTCGAGCTGCAGCCGTTCGCGCTCAAGGGTACCGAGCGCATCTTCTGGAGCCACCTGCTCGACGAGGCGGCCGGCTCGGCGGTGGCCTGAAAGCGAGGCGCGCCCCCGCCGTCAGCCGTCTCCGCGCTCGCCCTTCGCCCCCGCCTCCGCGGACCTGAGCGCCCGGTAGGTGGCGAGGCCGCGGCTCGCCACGGTGGCCGTCGAGAGCACCGCCAGCACCGCCAGCGAGACCCCCACGAGCGTCTGCCCGGCGCCGGCGCCGTAGAGGCCATCGGCGAGGGGCGCGAGGACGCAGGGCAGAGCGGTCGCCGCCACGCGCTCCGGCCGCTGCATGAGGCCGCGGCTCGAGGAGGCCCCGGCCCCGAGCCCCTCGCCGCGCGCCCGGGCGTAGCTGACGAGGACCGCGGCCGCTCCCGCGAGGAGCGCGAAGGCGAAGAAGGGGCTGTCGCGGAAGCGGATCGCCAGCGCCGAGAAGACGCACAGCTCCCCGACCCGATCGAGCATCGAGTCGAGGAAGGCCCCGGCCCGCGAGGTGGTGAGGGTGGCCCGGGCCACCCGACCGTCCACGAAGTCCAGGCTCGCGCCGAGCAGGTAGAGCCAGCCCCCCGGGGCGAGCGCCCCCATCCCGAGGAGGAGCGCGGCCGCTCCGACCGAGAGCACGCTCGCCAGCGAGATGAGGTCCGGCCGGACGGCGTGGCGGACGCAGAGTCGCACGAGCGGGTTGAAGAGCGCGGTCCAGGCCTCCTCGACGCCCACCCGCACCCTCGAGCGGGCCGGGGCGGCACCCGGGGCGCGGGTCCACGCCCCGACGGCCGGGCCGGCCGCGGCCCGGAAGGAGCGGCCGACGGCGAAGAGGGAGCGGACCGCGGAGGGGGGTGGCCGCTCCTCCGCTTTCGATGGCTCGGCGCTACCGGTCGGCACCATGGAGAGCCCTGGGTGCGTGAAGCGACTGCGTTGGGCCGGAGGTCGGCCGCCCCGACATTCTAGGGCCCCGCGCCCGTCCCCGCAGGCCTGTCGAAGGGGCGCGGCCGCGTGCTCGTCGGTAGTATGTGACAGTTGGGTGGAGGGGTCCACCGTCAAAAAGAGAGGTGTCGCGGCGGTCGAGGCTCGACGCACGGGCGCCGATGGCCGAGAATGCTGGTTACCCTGCAAGGGCGTTCTCGCGAACCCGAGCGACGGGGGACAAGAGGGCTTCCGCCGCCGCGAGGAGGGGGCCGATGGAACCGTTCCGCTACCACGTCTACGCTTGTCAGCAGGAGAAGCCGGGCGGTGCGCCCTGCTGCGCAGCGCGGGGCTCCGCCGAGGTGCTCGAGGCCCTGCGCCGCGAGATCGGTGCCCAGGGGCTCGCCGACGCCGTCCAGGTGACGACCTGCGGCTCGCTCGGCCTGTGCGAGCGGGGGCCGAACCTGGTCGTCTACCCCGAGGGCGTCTGGTACGCCGGGGTGAAGCCGGTCGACGTCCCCCAGATCGTCCGGGAGCACTTGCTTGGCGGCGTGCCCGTCGAGCGGCTCGTGGAGCGCGACGCTCGGGCCCTGAGGGAGGAGATCGCCCTGAACCGCGCCAAGGCCTTGGCGGCCCTGCGGGCGGCCAAGGCCGCTCCCGCTCCGGGGCGGTGAACAGGAGGGCGGGGCCGGCCGGAGGGCCGGCCATCTCTCCCGCCCGGTGGTGAAAGGCCATGGCGACCAACGCCGAAGAGCTGACGCTTCGACTCGAGGGGACCTTCGACGTCCCGACCGCGCGCTTCGTGCAGCACACGCTCTCGCGATCGTCGGCCGCGACGGTGCGCCTCGACTTCTCGCAGGTGAGCGAGTTCCACGACTTCGCGGTGGCCATCCTGGCCCAGACACTCGCCCGCCAGGACCGGGCGGCCTGCGCCATCCAGGGCCTGCGCCTGCACCAGGTGCGGCTCCTGCGCTACTTCGGCGTCGACCCGGCGGCCTTCCGGATCCCCCAGCCGCGGCGCAGCGAGGTGGCCGAGGCGCGCTGACGAGGTCTGGCTGGACCCGACCGGTGCGAGGCGGGCGCCTCCTCAGGGCCGCTGGTCCGTGCTCGGCCTCTCCCACAGGTTCACGTGGCCCTCCTGGGCGTGGGCGTCGATGGCCCTCAGCTCCTCGGGCGAGAAGGAGAGGTGGGCGAGGGCCCCCACGTTCTCCTTCACCTGCGCGGCGCTGCTCGCCCCGATGAGCGTGCTCGTCATGCGGGGATCGCGCACCGTCCAGGCGAGGGCCATCTGCGCCAGGCTCTGGCCGCGCGACCTGGCGATCTCGTTGAGCGCGCGCACCCGCCGGAGGTTCTCCTCGGAGAGGTGCTCGCGCAAGAGGGAGCCGCCGCCCGGGCGGTTGATGCGCGCCTCCTTGGGGACGCCGGAGAGGTACTTGTCGGTGAGCAGCCCCTGGGCGAGCGCGGTGAAGGCGATGCAACCCATGCCCTCCCGGTCCAGGGCGTCCATGAGCCCGCGCTCGATCCAGCGGTTGAACATGTTGTAGGAGGGCTGGTGGATGAGGCAGGGGACCTTCCACTCGCGCAGGAGGGCCGCCGCCTCGTGGGTCTTGGCCGCCGAGTAGGACGACAGGCCCACGTAGAGCGCCTTGCCCTGCGCCACCGCGGCGGCGAGCGCCCCCATGGTCTCGGCGAGCGGCGTGTCCGGATCGAAACGGTGCGAGTAGAAGATGTCGACGTAGTCGAGCCCGAGCCGGGAGAGGCTCTGGTCGAGGCTCGCGAGCACGTACTTGCGGGATCCACCCCCCTGCCCGTAAGGCCCGGGCCACATGTCCCAGCCGGCCTTGGTGGAGTTGACGAGCTCGTCCCGGTAAGGCCCGAGGTC
>DATJVF010000435.1:0-5126 GCA_035501995.1 Anaeromyxobacteraceae bacterium | reverse complement strand
GCGCAGGGCGAGCGCGCCGCCGCCTGCCGCCGCCTGGGCGCCGCGGCGCTCGCACGCGGCCTCGAGCTCCCCGCCGACCTCGACGCCAGGGCGGCCCTTGCGCGGGACGCTCGCGTCCGTGCCGCCACGGCGCACGGCCAGGCCGAGGTCTTGCTCGCACCCTTCGGAGGCTCGGTTCTCCCCCGGCCGGTGCACCACCTGGGACGCGAGGTTACGGCCTTCGCGCGGCCGCTCGCCCGGGAGGTCCGGGGCCAGCTCCTGCCCCGCGTGCCCGCCTTGGCCGGCCTCGTGGTCGGCTGGTGGGTGGCGAGGACCTTCACCGACTCGCATTTCTGGGCGACGCTGCACTCGCTCGGGATCGGCAGCGGGCCGCGGCGCGCGGTGAGCGGCGGCACCCTCAGGGCCCTCGGCTTCTGGCTCCCGGTCCTGGCGGCGGCGCTCTGCTCCTACCTCGGCAACCGGCTCGGCACGCTCGTCCGCGCGCGCTACGCGCCGAAGGCGTCGGAGGACGGGCCGGACCGCCGGACCGGCCCCGCCTCGGGCGAGCGAGAGGTCCCGGGCGAAACGGCGCCCTGAGGGAGCGGGCCCGCGAAGAGGTCGCCCAGGGGGCGGCGGCGCGGCGGCGAGCCGATCGCGCGGATGCTGGCGCCGGACGCGGGCCCGCCACCGGGAGGAACGAAGAGCGGCGCTCACCGCGCCGGAGGGGACGAGAGGCGCACCGTTCGTCCTCCGACGACCTTCGCGCCGAGCGTCGGTGTATCCTTCTTCCTCACCGTCGCCCTACCGCGGAGAGAGACATGCCCGCCAGAGATGAGCCGCTCGTCAGCCGGCGCGTAGTGCTCGGCGGTGGCCTCGCGGTGCTCGCCACCCTGGCCAGGCGTTCCTTGGCGCGGGGAGCGACGCCCGCTTCCGGCGCCGCGGTCAGGGCGCCGCCTCCGATCACCGCGCCCGGGCAGGTGCTCGACGTCCCGGAGTTCGAGGGCCTGGCACGCGAGGCCCTGTCGCCCGCCCATTTCGGCTATCTCGCCACCGGCGTCGAGGACGACCGGACGGTCCTCTTGAACCACGAGGCCTTCTCGAACTTCGAGATCCGAGCCCGCCGCTTCGTCGACGTGAGCCAGGTCGACACCTCGATGACGGTGTTCAACACCTCGTGGTCCACCCCCATCCACCTCTCCCCGGTCAACGCCCTGCGGGCGTTTCATCCCGACGCCGAGATCGGGGTGGCCCGCGCCGCCCGCAGGCGGTCGGCCCTGCTGGTCCTGGCGACGGGCTCGTCGGTTCCGGTCGAGGGCGTCCTCGAGGCGCGCGGCGCCCCGGTGTGGCAGCAGCTCTACCCGACCGACGACTGGGCGGTGACCGAGGCGATCGTCCGGCGCGCCGAGCGCGCGGGCTGCCCGGCCATCGTGCTCACCGTCGACAACATCCCGCCGCGCAACAACGAGACCCTGAAGCGCGCGACCCTGGTCGACGGCAGCGATTGCCTCGGCTGTCACCCCAAGCCGCCGCCCGAGCTGTGGCGCAGGTCCCCCATGTTCGCGGGTCTCGACGTGTCGCGCGTGACGACGAGCGTGCCGGCCAACCTCACCCTCGGCTACCTCGACCGCTTGCGGGCCATCGTGAAGGGGAAGCTGGTGGTGAAGGGCGTCGTGACCGGCGAGGACGCCGCGCTGGCGGTCGCGCACGGCGCCGACGGCCTGGTGGTCTCGAACCACGGCGGGCGCAACGAGGAGACCTTGCGGGCGACCATCGATTGCCTGACCGAGGTGGTGGAGGCGGTGCGCGGGCGCGTCCCGGTCATGATCGACGGCGGCATCCGGCGCGGCACCGACGTCTTCAAGGCCCTGGCCCTGGGTGCGACCTCGGTGGGCATCGGACGGCCGCAGGCCTGGGGGCTCGCCGCGTTCGGACAGCCGGGCGTCGAGGCGGTGGTGGACCTCCTCGACCGCGAGCTCAAGGCCATCATGCGCCAGGCCGGCACGCCGACCCTCGCGAGCATCACCCGCGACCGCGTGGTCGCGAGATCGCGTCCCGGAGTGCCCTGACGATCGATCGAGGGCCCG
This sequence comes from Anaeromyxobacteraceae bacterium, assembly GCA_035501995.1. Lineage (GTDB taxonomy): Bacteria > Myxococcota > Myxococcia > Myxococcales > Anaeromyxobacteraceae > Anaeromyxobacter_A. Next base: position 3,063 of record DATJVF010000435.1, on the reverse strand, counting down.
CCGCGCAGGCGGTGCGCCGGCTCACGTCCCGACGAGCGCCTCCCGGTACCCCTCCGGTCGCAGGGCCGGTGAGGGCGGGTGCAGCGCCCGAGGTCGCGGAGCGGAACCCGGGGGTCCGCCTGGCCTTTGGGGGCGACGTCGCCGTGCTAACCTTGGAGGAGGATGGCCGGAGGTGACCGCGACGGTTCGGGGAACGCCCCGACTTTCTTCTACTTCGGGTGGTTGACCCTGATCGCCTACCTGGCCTCTCCGGCCGGGTACCTGGTCGACATCCAGACCTCGTACCTGCTCAAGAACCACCTGCACGCGACCGCGACCCAGGTCTCCACCTTCAGGCTCATCACCGCCGTGCCCGTCTACGGCGCCTTCGCCTTCGGCCTCTTGCGCGACGAGTGGAACCCGCTCGGCATGCGGGACCGCGGGTTCTTCCTCATCTTCGGCCCGGTGACGGCGGCGGCGTTCCTCTTCATGGCCTTCGCCCGCGCAACCTACGAGAACCTGCTCGTCGGGATGCTCCTCGCGATGCTGGCCTCGCGGTTCGTCTCCGCGGCCTATCAGGGCCTGCTCGCCCTCGTCGGCCAGGAGAAGTTGATGTCAGGGAGGCTCGCGGCCCTATGGAACGTGGTCGCCGCGGTGCCGGTGGTCGCGGGTGCGTTCGCGTCCGGGTACATCTCCGATCACCTGGCTCCCAGGGAGGCCTTCTTCCTGGTCGCGGCCGGAAGCCTGCTCATCGCGGCGGTGGGCCTCTTCAAACCCATGGCCGTCTTTGGCGATAGCTACGAGCGACCGCAGGCTCGACGCGCCGACCTCGTCACGAGCGTCAAGAGGCTCGTGAGGCACCGGGCCGTCTACCCGGCCGTCCTGATCATGTTCCTGTGGTCCTTTGCCCCTGGCTCCTCGACGCCCTTGCAGTTCTACCTCTCCAACGAGCTGCACGCCTCGGATGCCGTCTACTCCTACTACACCGGCATCTTCGTGGCCGCGTTCGTCCCGACCTTCCTCCTCTATGGCTGGCTGTGCAAGCGGGTGTCCTTGGACAAGCTCCTGTGGTGGGGAACGCTCGTCGCCGTGCCGCAGATGATCCCCCTCGCCTTCATCCACTCGAGCACGCTGGCGCTCGTCCTCGCGGCGCCCATCGGGCTCATGGGCGGGATCGCCACCGCGGCGTACTACGATCTCGCCATGCGCTCCTGCCCGCCGGGCCTGCAAGGGACCCTGATGATGCTGGTGGATGGCGTGATCGTGCTCGCCATGCGCGGGGGAGACCTCTTGGGCTCCCGGATCTACAACAGCAGCCCGCGGCACGGCTTCACCTACTGTGTCATCGCTACGACCGCGGTGTACGTGCTCATCCTGCCCCTCGTCCTGTCGGTACCCAGGAGATTGACGGCCACCGCCGACGGTCAGCGGAACCCGGAGCTCGAGGCCGAGGTGCTGGACGAGGTTCGGGGGACCTGACGGTGCGCGGGCCGGCCGGGCGCGCCTTGACCCCGCCATCGCGGGCGAGAGCGTCGGTGCCGTCGTGTGAAGGACCCAAGGCGTCCAGCGTACTGGCCCAAGGGGTGGGGCGACTCCCATCCGCTCCACCCCGGACGATCGCGACGGCGCGCTCCCGCGACTACGACCTCGCCGCCGAGCTCGATCCGGACCACGGCGAGGTGCAAGGACGAAGGCCCTCATCGTCGCCGGCGACAGGCTAAAGCCCGGCCCGGCTCGGGTGGGGCGGCGCCAGGGGTACCCGACGACTCTCGGGCCGGCCAGCAGCTCGACTACCCATTCGCGCGGCCGGGCCAGTTCGAGGGCGCGGTGGAACTCCGGAACGGCCTTCTGGCGAAGCACCCCGATCATGGGAGGACCTACCTGGAGCGCGGCCGAGCGCTCTACCACCTCCATCGAACCTAAGGACGCCGCGGCGGACGCCCAGAAGGCGTGCGACCTCGGGGCTTGCGAGGGGTGTGCCCGGTTGAAGGAGCTCTGCGGCCAACCCCGAGCGAGCCGGCGGGAACCCGCAGGGCCGACCACCTCTCGCGCGCTGAGTCTTCCCAGCCGGCGCTCGAGGGGGGCCCCGACGGCGGGGTGCCCTGCGGGTGCAGGCGAGGAAACCTGCCACATGGGCTCCCGGGAGCTCTCCGCGCCCTTCGCCCGACGCGTTGATCCGAGGGGCCGAGCGGCGCACCATCGCCCTCGTGCACGGGCTCGCTCCGGGATGGTTCGCGCTGGCGGCGCTCCTAGGCGCCGCCGGTCTCACCGCGGCCTACCTCCTTTGGCGGCGGCTTCGCGCCCGGAGAAGGGAGCGGCGCCGCCCGCCACGGCTCCGCCACCCGCTGGTCCTGGCGCACGGCTTCCTCGGCTTCGACGAGGTGGCGCTGGGCGGGGTCCGACGCGAGTACTTCCGCGGTCTCGGGGCGCGCCTCTCGGACCACGCCGAAGCCGTTCACCGGCCTCGCCTCGCCGCCACCGGATCGGTGGCGGCTCGCGCCGCCGACCTGGCGCGTTGCATCCGCGACCTCCCGGACCGGCGGGTGAACGTGATCGCGCACAGCATGGGCGGGCTCGACGCCCGCTACGCCGTGACGCGGTTGGGGCTCGGGTCGAAGGTGGCCTCGCTCACCACCATCGGAACGCCGCATCTCGGGACCCCGCTCGCCGACCTGGGCGATGGGGTGCTCGGGCGGCTCGGCCTGCGCCGGGCCCTGCAGAGGCTGGGGATCGGACTCGAGGGGCTGCGCGACCTCACCACCGCCGGCATGGCCGAGTTCAACCGGGTCACCCCGGACGTCGCCGGGGTGGCCTACGCGAGCGTGGTGGGGGTCGTGCACCAGAAGCGGCGCACCCACCCGCTCCTCGTGCCGGGGCTCCTCTACCTGCGTCGCAAGGCGGGGGAGAACGACGGGCTCGTCCCCGCCGCCTCCCAGCGCTGGGGCGAGGTGCTGTGGGAGATCGAGGCCGATCACTGGGCGCAGATCGGCTGGTCGAAGCACTTCGACGCCGCGGCGTTCTACGAGCGGCTGCTCCTCGAGCTGCGGGGCCGCGGGTTCTAGGTCGCCCGGTCGCCGCTGCGGC
>DATJVF010000434.1:0-7409 GCA_035501995.1 Anaeromyxobacteraceae bacterium | reverse complement strand
TGCGCGCTGACGAAGTTCGCCGCCGGCTTGATGTGATCCTCGTAGAGGGTCGGGTCGGTCATTCCGAGCTGGTCGGCCATCAGGATCGGGTACGAGCACTCGTCGAGCTGCGTGTTGAACGAATCGGGCGCCACCTTGCCGTTCGGGAGGCTGTTGCGCGGCATCGAGCCGTCGGGCAGCTGCTGGCGCTCGAAGAGGAAGAGCGTCGCGTCGCGGGCGGTCTGCAGGTCGCCGTCCGCCATCAGGCCGGTCCACGCCTCGTAGAGGTCGCGGGCGAACACCTCGCGGTAGGAGCCGAAGTAGGTGTTGTTCGGGTCGCCGGCCGAGACCGCCTGGCCCCACGGCGAGGTGAGGCTGGCGGCGATGGCGCCCGGGAAGGTCTTGTCCTCCGAGGCCTTCACCACGTTGGCGCTGAGGTAGTAGGCGCGGTCGAGCGCGCCTGTGCGCGCCGGGCTCACGCCGGGCAGGTGGGCCGGCGGCGGCCTGAGCGAGCGATCGTAGAGCGCCCAGCCCGCCTGGTAGGCGGCGAGGGTGCGGAAGAACGGCGTCCGCAGGGAGGCCTCGGCCGCGCTCACCGCCTCGGAGGCGCTCGCCCCGAACCCGAGGGCCAGGGTCGCGCGCAGCGCCTCGGCCTCGCGGTGACCCCTCGCGCTCGAGGCCTTCGACCGGAGGTGGGCCACCTGCACCACGTTGCCGTTCAGGGCCACGTCGTAGGTGGTGGCAAGCGCATGGGTGGCCTCGAGCTCCGCGAGGCCGTCGCTCCCGGCGCCGGCAAAGCCGTTCGTCACCACATCGAACGGCCCGTCGAGGGCCAGGTAGACCGGCTGGGCGTAATCGCGGTTGGCTGCGTTGGTGGCGGTGTCGAGGTCGTAGGAGACGCCGACCGGGTGGCCGGTCGAAGTGTCGATCGAGGCCGAGTCCGCGCCGCCGTTGCCCGACCCGCCACCGCCGTTGCCGTTCACGCTCGGGTCGAAGCGGACGTAGAGGCTCAAGGGGACGTCGACGAGCGGCTGAAACTCGACCTCCACCAGGAGGACGTTGCGATCGGGGTCGGTGACGTAGTCGCTCACGATCCGGTACTGGCCGCTCTTGGCAGTGCTCGTCACCCGGCACGCCATGCCGGAAGGGTCGAGCGCCTCGACCGTGTAGGTGGTGTCCCGGCTCTGCAGGTCGGTGAAGGTCGCCCCGTCGGTGACCACGTACTGGAGCGTCTCCACGTTGGTGTTGTCGACGGTCGGGTAATAGACGTCGCTCAGGACGCCGTTCGCGACCGTGTACCAGACCTTGGAGGTCGCCGAGCGAGCCGTGCCGAGGCAGTCCTTCCGCGCGAGGTCGAAATGGGACAGCGTGCCGGGACCGTCCGGGGCGGGGCTTGCGAGGGACCGGGCCGGCGGGGCGAGCACGACCGCGAGGAGCACCGCTAGCCGCCCGAGAGCCAGCCTACGCTGAGCTTTGGATCGCAACGAACGCCGCGTGAACATGGAGCAACCCCCGTCGAAATGACCCCTCGAAGGCCGCAGGCCCAAGGGGACTCGTTCCACCGCAGGATGAGGACCGGACGACGTCGGTCTCGGCGACCGACCATCGCACCCGGACCCTTCACAGGGTGCGACCATTCCGGGCACCGCCCGCCGTTCCTTTGGGGCGTAATCGAAGGCTGTCGGGGCCGCGCCGCGATTCTCCCGCGATCGTAGACCCGAAGGTGTGTCCTCGACCTTCGGTGTGTCCGGGCGAGGGCCGGCGGCGCCTCCCGGTGAACGACCTCGAGCGCTCGCAGGACAGAGCCACCGGGCCCGGTAGCTGCCTCGGACGACTCGGGCCTCCTCTCGCTCCGGTCGAGGCCGCGCCCGCGAGAACGGAGGGCGAGGAGGCTCGCGCGCTCGAAAGGTCCCTGAACCGGAGGGGCTCACCCTCAAGCCCCGGGCGCTCAGGCCGTTTCTCGGGACGGTACCGTCCCTCGCCGCGACGCGGCCCTCGCGCGCTCGGGCGATCTCGGGGACGGGCTAGCGTGCGCCCGCGCCGCGGTCGTGCGGATGAGCGCCGGCCACCGACGGGCGGCCCCGAGCAGCACGAGCTCCTCGGCCATGCGGGCCGCCGAACCCCGGCGGCGACTCGAGCTCTCCAGGGGAGACCCTTAGGCCGCGTCGCAGCCCGAGGCGCGTTCCTCGAAGACCCGGTCCACCATCGCGTGGCGACAACGCGGGCAGTTCACCGCCACCACGGCGAGCGACCAGTTCCATACACGGTGGCCGTCGAGGCAGAGGGGGCGCCCGGTGTCCCGGTCGAGGTAGTGGATGAGCTTCAACGGGTCGGGTCGTTCCACGGTCGCTCCGCAGCTCTCTTCTGCTGCCGTTCCATGGCTATTGCAAGAAACGGGAGACCCCCATGAACAGGGGAGGTGGGTATCGGCCCCTGACAGGAAAGCCGGTCTCGCCACTGGGCCCGGCGCACTCTCCAACGAGGAGCGGCTCCTTGAGCCCGTCGCCGCCCAGCGCGGACAGGGAAACCCGGGGTCCGATCAAACCCGCTACCCCCCGGGGTCGTCGCTCCATGGTCTCGAGCCCCCAGCCGGGACTTGGGCTCCGAGCGACCCGAGGCACCCCGGCCCTCTCGCTGTCGGGCGGGTGGCTATCGCTCGTGCGGCTGCTCGGCTCCCGGCGGGAGCCCCGGCGTGCGCGAGGGGTCTCGCGCACTGTTGAGGAGGCCGTCGTGGGCGCCCTCACTGGGAGCGCGCGGAGCTCGCGCTCTCGGGTGACCGTCCGGTTCCGAGGCCTCCCTGGTCTCGATGGACCGCGGCCCGATTTGTGGGACGCTCCGCGCGCGCTCAGGTACAAACTTGCTCCATGGACGAGCACGCCAAGCGGACGGTCGTCGCGCTCGAGGCCGCGCTAGAGCAGGCGAAGGCTTTCCTCGCGGACGAGGGCGCGAGGCCGGTCGCGGCCACGGCCGATCTCGCGACCCTGCGCGGGAGGCTCACGAGGCCGCTCGCGGACGAGGGAGTCGCCGCGGAGAAGGTGGTCTCCGATCTCGCGGCGGACGTCGAGGGAGGGGTCCTCGGTTCCGCTGGCGGCCGCTTCTTCGCCTGGGTGATCGGCGGCTCGCTCCCCGCCGCGCTGGCCGCCGACTGGCTGACGTCGTGCTGGGACCAGAACGCCGCCCTCTACGCCTGCGCGCCGGCGGCCGCGGTGGTCGAGGAGGTGGCCGGCCGCTGGCTGAAGGAGCTGCTCGGCCTCCCCGCTGGGGCGAGCTTCGCCTTCGTGAGCGGGTGCCAGATGGCGCACGCCACCTGCCTCGCCGCGGCCCGGAACGCGCTCCTCGCCCGGCGCGGCTTCGACGTGGAGGAGCGCGGGCTCTACGGGGCGCCCCCGCTCCGCCTCCTCACGAGCGCCCAGCGCCACGGCGCCTTCGAGCGGGCGGTGCGGCTGCTCGGGCTCGGGCGCTCGCAGGTGACCCTCCTCCCCTCCGACGAGCGCGACCGGCTCCTGCCCGAGGCCCTGGAGGAGGCCCTGAGCGCCGATCCCGCGGCGCCCACCGTGGTGCTACTGCAGGCCGGCGACATCCACCTCGGGACCTACGACGAGTTCGAGGCCCTCATCCCCATAGCGCGGCGGCACGGCGCCTGGGTGCACGTCGACGGCGCCTTCGGGCTGTGGGTCGCCGCGAGCCCGCGACGCCGGCCCTTCGTGAAGGGCGTCGAGAAGGCCGACTCCTGGGCCACCGACGGCCACAAGTGGCTCAACGTCCCCTTCGACTCCGGCTACGCTTTCGTCGCGCACCCCGAGGCTCACCGGGCGGCGATGTCCCACCGGGCGGCCTACCTCGTGCATCACGAGGAGGCACGCGACCAGATCGACTGGAACCCCGAGTGGTCGAGGCGCGCCCGGGGCTTCGCCACCTACGCCGCGCTGCGGGAGCTCGGCCGGACCGGACTCGCGGCGATGGTGGATCGCTGCTGCGACTGCGCGACGGCCCTCGTGGCCGGCATCGGGCAGCTCAGCGGGGCCGAGGTCCTGTGGGAACCGACGGTGAACCAGGGACTCGTCCGGTTCCTCGATCCGCGCCCTTCGGCCTCCCCGCAGGACCACGATCGGCGGACCGACGAGGTGATCGCCGCCGTCCTCGCGACCGGCGAGGCCTACTTCGGCGCGACCACCTGGCACGGGCGCCGCGCCATGCGCGTGAGCGTGTGCAACTGGCGCACCGGCCAAGACGACGTCCGCCGGGCGGTGAAGGCCGTCGAGGCCGGGCTCTCCTCCGGTCTCGGAGTTTGAGTCGCTCGTGGGCCACGGTCCACTCCCAAGGCCGCGGGCGGCGGATCCGCCCGCCGGCGGAGCCTTGGCGACGCTGGGGCATTGGGGGTCCGGTGGTAAAGCGGTAAGGTCAGAAGCACCCCCTTGGGGCGGTGCAGGGCCGGGGACCTCCCCGTCGGCGGGCGACCCTCGCCACCCCTCCCCGGACGTCCGCGCTCCCGCTTGTGACCGCGCGCGCTTTTCCGATACGCTTCGCCGGGCTCGCCGACGCTCGAGGGGCGCCGACGGCGGGCCCCTCGAGGAGTGGCCCCAAGGGCATGCGGGAGGGGAGAGTCCCGAGGCCCTCGAAACCGGGCGCGTCGGGGCCTGCGGAGCGACGGGGGTGAACGATGGCTGACCAGAAGACCCCGGGAGCCCCCACCAGCCTATCGGCCCTGCTCGGCCGCGATCACGAGCGGCTGCGGGTCCTCTTCGCGCAGCTCCTCGATGAGTTCCGCGAGGGCGATCGCGAGGAGCTGCGCACCACCTGGACCGCCTTCGAGTCGGGCCTGCTCGCCCACCTCGCCGCCGAGGAGCGCCACCTCTTCCCGCTCTTCCGGAAGGTGGACCCCGAGGAATCGTCCGCCCTGCTCCGGGAGCACGGCGAGTTTCGCCGGACCCTGGACGAGCTCGGCGTGGGGGTGGACCTCCACAGCGTGAAGCTCGACGTGGCCCAGGCCTTCGTGGACGCCCTCACCGCCCACGGCCGCCGCGAGGACCAGAGGCTCTACCAGTGGGCGGAAGAGGGCGTCTTGCCGGCCGGGCGGGAAGCGGTGGTCCGCGCCCTCGCCCACGACCTCGCCGCGCCCCGGGGGCCCTGACCGCGGGGGCACACCTCGGCGCGGGCGCCCGGCCCGCCGGAGGCGACATGCCAGAGATGACCGGCCGGACCGTGGTCGTGACCGGGGCGACGAGCGGGATCGGGCTCGAGACCGCCCTCGGCCTCGCCCGGCTCGGCGCCGCGGTGAGCCTGGTGGCGAGGGACCGGGCCAAGGGCCAGCACGCCCTCGAGCTCGTCCGGGCCGCCTCCAGCTCGGGATCGCCCCGCCTCTTCCTGGCCGACCTCGCCTCGCTCGCCCAGGTCAGGCGGCTCGCCGAGGATCTCCTCTCCGCCCACCCGCGCCTGGAGGTCCTCGTCAACAACGCCGGCGCCATCCACAGGACGCGCAAGCTGAGCGCGGAGGGCTTCGAGATGACCCTGGCGGTGAACCACCTCGCCCCGTTCCTGCTCACGAACCTGCTGCTCGAACGGCTGCGCGCCTCGGCGCCGGCGCGCGTGGTCACCGTCGCCTCGGAGGCCCACCGCTCGGCGCGGCTCGACCTCGACGATCTCGCGGGCGAGCGCGGCGCCTACTCCGGCTGGTCGGCCTACCGCCGCTCCAAGCTCGCCAATATCCTCTTCGCGAACGAGCTCGCCCGCAGGCTCGCCGGCGAGGCCGTCACCTCCAACAGCCTCCACCCGGGCGTGGTGGCCACCGGATTCGGCCAGAACGACCCGGGCTGGTTCCGCCTGCTCATCACCCTCGGCCGCCCCTTTCTCACCCGCCCTGACAAGGGCGCTCGCACCACCCTGCACCTCGCCACCGCCCCCGAGCTCGCCCGGGTGAGCGGCCGCTACTTCAAGGATCTCCGCGAGGCGCGACCGTCCGCGTCCGCCCTGGATCCCGAGGCGCAGCGCAGGCTCTGGGAGGTCTCGGCCCGCATGGTGGGGCTCGCCTCCTGACGGCGGCCCTTCGGGGCGCGGGCTCGAAGGTCAGGGACCGTCTCGGCCCGGCTCACCAGCAGCAGTAGCCGCCGTCGACGACGACGTCGCTGCCGGTCACGAAGTCGGACGCGGGCGAGGCGAGGTAGACGAGGGCCCCCACGAGGTCGTCGACCTCGGCCATGCGGCCCATGGGCGTGAGGGCCATCCAGGCGGGCAGCATCTTCTGGCCGATGGGGGTGGCGAGGAGATCCTCGACGAGCTTGGTGCGCGTGTAGCCCGGGCTGATGCTGTTCACCCGCACGCCGCGGGGCGCCCACTCGGCCGCCAGGCTCCGGGTGAGGTGGAGCACCCCGGCCTTGGAAGCGTTGTAGGCGGCCTGGTTCTGGGGCGTGTTCACGATGTGAGCCGACATGGAGGCGGTGTTGATGATCTTGCCGTAGCCGGCCTTCAGCATGACCCGCCCCTCCTCCCGGGCGCACCAGTAGACCGCGTCCAGGTTGAGCGAGAGGACGGCCCGCCAGTCCTCGTCCTTCATGGCCTCCGAGTCGCACCACTTGCCCATGCCGGCGTTGTTCACCCCGATGGTGAGGGAGCCGAAGCGCTCCGCCACCCTCGCCACCATCCGCTCGACCTCGGAGGTCTTGGTGACGTCGGCCTTGAGCGCGATGGCCTCGACCTTCTTCTCGGTGAGCTCCCCGGCCACCGCCTCGGCCAGGGCGAGGTTCAGGTCGACCACCGCCACCTTGGCCCCGGCCTCCCCGAGCGCCAGCGCGAACCCGCGGCCGATGCCCTGGCCGCCCCCGGTCACCAGAGCCGCTCGCCCGTCCAGCCGGAACCGATCGATGATGCTCTTGTGCGCGCTCACTGGATCGTTCATGACGTCTCCCAGGCGACGAACCCCCGCCGGGGCACGAGCCTCCCCCGGCGGACGCCACATTGTCCACGCTTCCAGGCGGTGGTGGTTAGAATTCACCCGAGCGGAACGTCGCACCCTCAGCGGGTCCGGCGGCCCCGACCGGACGGCCGGGGGGTGGCCGGCTCGCCCTCTACGAGGCTCCGCCTAGGATGGGCGCATGACCCCGCGCTGCATCAGCTTCGACATCTTCGGGACGGTGCTCGACTGGCGCCGCGGGCTCTCGGAGGCCCTCTCCGCCTGCGGACACGACCTCGTCGGCGAGGCGTTCGACCGCATCGTGGACCGCCAGGGCGAGCTGGAGCGCGCTCCGCCCTTTCGCTCCTACCGGGAGATCACGGCCCTGAGCCTCGTCGAGGTGTGCGCCCTCGACCGTGGCCGGGCCGACGCCATCGCCGAGAACCTGGGGAACTGGCCAGCCTTCCCCGACGCCGCCGCGGCCCTGCGCCGGCTCATGAAGCTCGCGCCCTGCGTCGCCATGACCAACAGCGATTGCAGCCAC
>DATJVF010000433.1:0-4116 GCA_035501995.1 Anaeromyxobacteraceae bacterium | reverse complement strand
GGTCCACCTCGAGCTCCACCGCCCGCTCGTGGGGCGGGTAGGCGATGGGCGGCTTGAAGGTGAGGCCGTCCGGGGGGGGGCGCGAGGCGTAGAGCTCGGCCGCGCGCAGGTGGCGGACGAGCCGCTGCTCCTTCTCGGGGTCGAGCTGCATGAGGCCGCCCTCGAGGAGGAGCTCGCCGCCCATGCGCATGCGGATGCGGGCGGGGTCGAGGGCGAGGCCGCGCGCGCCTAGGTACTTGCCGGCCGCGCACAGAAGGCGGCCGACGTTGGGGTCGTTGCCGTTCACCGCGCACTGGAAGAGCGGCGAGTTCACGATGGCCTTGCCGACCCCGCGCGCGGTGGCGAGGTCGGGCGCGCCCTCGACCGAGACCCGCACCACGTGGTGCACGCCCTCCCCGTTGCGCACGATGTCCTCGGCGAGGTCGCGGCACACCCGCGAGAGCGCCTCCCGGAAGGCGGCCTCCGGCGGTGCCGGATGCACCCTCGAGGAGAGGATGGTCACGAGGTCGGAGGTGCTCGTGTCCGAGTCCACCGAGATGGCCTGGAAGCTCCCCTCCACCGCCTCGTCGAGGGCCGCCCGCAGGGCCTCCCGCGGCACGTCGAGATCGGTGAGCAGGAAGACCAGCATGGTGGCGAGGTGGGGCTCGATCATGCCGGCCCCCTTGGCGATGCCGACCACCGCCCCCGGGCCCACCCTCGCCCGCCGGACCTTGGGGTAGAGGTCGGTGGTCATGATGGCCTCGGCCGCCGGGAGGATGGAGCGGCCCTGCAACGCGGCCACCGCGCGCGGCACCGCCTCCCGCATGGCCTCCACCGGGAGCCGCCAGCCGATGACCCCCGTGGAGGCCGGCAGCACCTCCTCCGCGGTGAGGGAGAGCGCCCGCGCCACCTCGGCGCAGACGGCCTCCGCGGCCGCGAGCCCCCCGGGCGCGCACACGTTCGAGATCTTGTTGTTCACCACCAGCGCCCCGAGCCTCGGCCCCTTGAGCCGCTCCCGCGCGATCACCACCGGCGCCCCCACGAAGGCGTTCTTGGTGGTCTTGAGCGCGAAGGAGGCGGTGGGGCGGTCGAGGACGAGGAGGGTGAGCCTCATCCGAGAGGGCTTCGGCACCTCGACCGGCGCGAACTCGAGGCTGGTCGTCCCGGCGCGGAAGCCGGCCGGCAGCGCGCTCTGTGCCTCGAGGAAGGCTCGGTGCTCCGCCTCCGAGGCGAAGGCGAGGGAGGTGCTGGGCATGGTCCCGTCTACCGCGGCCGCCCCCCTCGATCAACCGCTGGGGAAGAGGCACCGGGCCGGCCCCCCAGGCGCTGCTCGGAGCGGCGCTCCGGCCCTCCCGGGAGGAGAGCGCCCCGGCGAAGGGAAAGGCAGGCGCCCCTTGCCCCCGCGGGGCGAGAGGGCCCTCGCCGCCCGCCGACCCTCCGCGCCACGCGGGGTGGCCCGGTTCGTGCTCGGTTCGCTCGCGCCAGGTCGGGAACCCCGGTCTCACCGGCGGTTACGGGCAGGTCCGTCCTGCCACAGGGTCCCTCTTGACCCGGGTGCGAGGAAATGAAGACGCTGCCCTCGGGACCGAGCGTGCGCGACGAGAGCCTCCCCGAGGCCTTCGACGCGCTCCTCGATGGCTCGAGCGAGGCGGTGCTGGTCCTCGACGCGGAGGGGCGGGTCCTCCGGGTGAACCCGAGCGCGGCGAGCCTCTACGGCGCGCCCGCCGAGGCGCTCGTCGGCAAGTACGAGCGCGAGCTCAACGCCGCCCCTGACGGCGAGGCAGCGCTTGCTTCGGGAGGAGGCGGAACCCTCCTCACCGCGAGGCGAGCCGGCGGGCCGAGCGTCCCGGTCGAGGTGAGGAGGTACCCCTTCGACCTCGGGGGTGCGTCGGGCGCCCTGTGCCTCGTCCGCCCGCGGGGCGAGTCCTCGCGGGCCGAGGGGGGATGCTACCAGAGCGCCTTCCACGAGGCCGAGTTCGGGGTCGTGCTGCTCGACGCCGACGGGCGCTTCCTCGAGACGAACCGGGCCTTCCGCGAGCTCGTCGGCCGCTCGGCCGAGGCGCTCGCGGCCCTGAGCTGGCGCGACCTCGTCCACCCGCGCCACCGGGCGAAGAGCCAGCGCCGGCAGGAGGGGCTCTACAGCGGGGCCGAGGAGGCCTACGCCGAGGAGCGCTGGCTCGTGCGGCCCGACGGCGCCACCGTCACCGTCCTCTTGCGCATCGCGCCGGTGAGGAGCGCCACCGGCGCGGTCGAGCGCGCGCTCGGCCTCGTCGAGGACATCTCCGAGCGCAAGCAGCTCGAGGCCCGCCTGCTCGTGGCCGAGCGGCTCGCCGCCCTCGGGACCCTGGCGGCCGGCATCGCCCACGAGATCAACAACCCCATCGCGGCGGTCCTCGCCAACATGCGCTACGTCCTCACCGAGCTCGAGGGGGGCTCGTCCCGGCCCGGCGACCTCATCGAGGCCGCCAAGGACGCGGTGGCCGGGGCCAGCCGCGTCCGCGACATCGTGCGCGAGCTGAAGCAGTTCTCGCGCGAGGGGAACGACCAGCAGGAGACCGCCGACGTCGCCGAGGTGCTGCGCTCGGTGGCGCGCCTCGTGCGCCACGAGCTGCACAGCCGCGCCCAGCTGGTGGCCCAGATCGACCCCGTGCCCCGGGTGGCCGCCAACGCGGCGCGGCTCGGCCAGGTGTTCCTGAACCTCCTCCTCAACGCCGCCCAGGCCCTCCCCCTCGGGGAGCCGGGGGTCCACGAGGTGCGCATCAGCGCCCGCCTGGCCGGCCCGGACCGGGTGCGGGTGGAGGTGACCGACACCGGCCGCGGGATCCCGGCCGAAGAGCTCGGCCGCATCTTCGACCCCTTCTTCACCACCCGCGAGGTCGGCGAGGGGAACGGGCTCGGGCTCTCCATCTGCCACGCGCTCGTGACCTCCTTCGGCGGGACCATCGAGGCCGAGAGCACCCTCGGGCGAGGGAGCACCTTCCGCGTCCTGCTCCCGGTGGCGGGCGCGGCGAGCTAGGGGGCGACGCCCCTCGCCCTCGGTCCGGGCCTTGGCGGCGCCGGGCCCCGATGGGAATATGCGCGCGTGGACCACCGCACCGACCCGCGCCGCAGGGCCGTGAGGAGGCGCGCCGCCTTCGCTCTCCTCGCCTGCGGGCTCCTCGCGAGCGGCTGCCACCCGGCCGAGCCCACGGGCAACACCTCGAGCGGCTACCTCATCACCATCGAGAACTACACCTTCATCCCGCAGCACCTGGAAGTCCCTCCCGGCGCGACGGTCCTCGTCCTGAACCTCGATCCCTTCGAGCACTGGGTGCTGAGCTCCGCTGCCCCCGAGACCTACCTGTACGGGACGGTGAACGGGGTGGGCTTCGACACCGGCCCGGTTCCGGCCAACGCGGCCAGCGCCTTCTCGATCCCGGGGAGCGCCCCGGTCGGCACGGTGGTGCCCTACTTCTGCCAGATCTACGAGGGGGCCATGCTCGACGCGCCCGACCTGACGGTGGTCGCTCCGGACGGCGGGACGCCCTGAAGGGGCGGGGCTCTAGGCGGCGTGGCGGTGGGCGCCGTTCGCGGCCTGGGGCGGGCGGCCCGCGCCCTTCGCGGGCGGCGTCGCGCCGAGGTAGCGGGCGATGGCCTGGGCGATGTCCCCGTCGCTCGCCAGGGCCGCCTTCACCGTCTGGCCGCTCGCGAAGGCGACCTCGTCGAGGGCGGCGAGGTTCTGCGGCTCGCTCGTCGCCACCACCAGCATGCCGCGGCGCGAGGCGCCGGCGTGGGCGATGGGGAACACCTTGCGCGAGCGGATGAGCTTCTCGGGCACGAGGCGCACCACCTGCGGCGGGACGGGGCGGTCGGCGATCTCGACGTAGGGCACGCCGTGCTGGCGCGCGACGTGGGCGAGGAGGACCTGCTCCGAGATGAACCCGAGGCGCACGAGCGCCTCGCCCAGCCGGCCACCCCAGCGCTGCTGGTCGGCGAGCGCGCTCGTGAGCTGCCACGGGTCGATGAGACCGGCCTTGACGAGGAGCTGTCCGATCGGAGCGCGCGAGGTCATCTGGCCCTTCTTTCGGGGCCCACCGAAGGGGCCCGTCTCCCGGCCTTCTTGCGACGGGCGTGCCAAGGGCCACCATTCCACCGATC
>DATJVF010000432.1:0-6989 GCA_035501995.1 Anaeromyxobacteraceae bacterium | reverse complement strand
GGTGGAGCTGGACCTCTCGCCGGGCCTGCCCCAGCTGAAGGCCGACCCGCAGAAGCTCACCCAGGTGCTGGTGAACCTCATCCGCAACGCCCTCCACGCCACCGAGAGCGGCGCCCGCGTGTGCATCTCGGCGCGGGCGCGCCCGGGCGACGAGGTCGAGATCGCGGTCGACGACGAGGGACCCGGGGTGGCGCCGGACATCCGCGCCCATCTCTTCGAGCCCTTCGTCTCGAACAAGAGCGGACAGGGCCTGGGCCTGGGCCTCTACATGTCGCGGCTCATCGTGGAATCCCACAGCGGAAAGATCGCCCTGGTGGACCGCCAGGGAAGAGGAGCCAGGTTTGAGGTCGTGTTGCCAGTTATGAGCGCCGGGGACAGCGGGGGGCCTCGTCGAGAGCACCTGGAGGGGTGAGATGGATTCTCTCGTACGAAGAAT
Organism: Anaeromyxobacteraceae bacterium; assembly: GCA_035501995.1. Taxonomy (GTDB): domain Bacteria; phylum Myxococcota; class Myxococcia; order Myxococcales; family Anaeromyxobacteraceae; genus Anaeromyxobacter_A. The sequence continues at coordinate 6,553 of DATJVF010000432.1, read as the reverse complement.
GGACGCACCGGTGGGTTGGGACGCGGGGGGCATCGGTCCGCTCGCCGGCGAGGTCGAGACGCGGCCGCCGATCCACGTGGTCGATGCGCCGGTCCCGGTCCGCACCTACGAGGAGCTCGACGGTGCGCAGGGGAGGGCGGTCTTCTTCCGCCCGCAGCGCTACTCGGCCGCGGACCTGGCGCCGCTCGCCGGGACGGTGGTGCTCGAGCTGGAGGGGATGGGTCGGCCGTGCGCGGTGCGCGACGTGTCGCAGAGCGGGGTCGCTTTCGTCCTCACGGCCGGCAGCGCGCTCGAGGTCCAGCAGCGCCTCACCGCCGCCCTCCGGTTCGACGAGTTCGAGGTGTTCCGGGGCGAGGTTGCGGTGGGCTCGGTGCGCACCCAGGACGGGTCGACCGTGGTCGGCGTCTCCTTCGTCGACTTCCTGCTCGACGTCGACCAGCTCCTGCAGTTGCGGGCGGTGCGGCGGTGGAACGCGGACTGCAGCGCGCGGCGCGCCTGCGAGCGGGCCTGGCACCTCCCCGAGCACGACCGGTTCAAGTCGGCCGTCGCCGAGCTGCGGCTGTTCTTGGAGGACGTGCGGAAGGAGCTCGACGCCCTGGAGGCGCAGCTCCCCTGGGACGTGCTGCACGGACCGGAGAACGCCGCCCGCGACGCCATCGTCGCCGGGCTCCTGGTGGACTTCGCGGCGGACTTGGTGCGGATGAGCGAGGAGATCGACGCGGCGCTCCGCGACCTCCCGGGCGGACACCAGAACGTCGCCGCCAAGGAATGGTCGCTTCGCCACCTGCACGAGGTCTTCATGCAGGTGCCGGTCCTGCACCGCGCTCGCCACAAGCCGCTCGGCTACCCGGGCGACTACGGCGTGATGGACTTCATGTACGAACGGCAGTTCGAGGGGGCGACCCTCTTCGCCCGCGCGGTGAGCCTGGCCTTCAACCAGACCCGGGCCCCCCGCGCGGTGCGGGGGCGCAAGGACGTGGTGAAGCGGCAGCTCGCCGCGCTGCTCGCCCGCCGCGCCGGTTCGAGGCGGCCGGTGCGGGTGCTCTCGGTCGCGGCCGGCCCGGCCCAGGAGCTCGTCGAGCTCTTCGCCGAGATCGAGGAGCTCCCCACCGCCCTGGAGCTCGTGCTCTTCGAGCAGGACAAGAACGCCCTGGCCTATGCCTGGCGCCGCCTGCGGCCCTCGCTCGACGGGCGCTTCCCCGGCGCGGTGCGCACGGTCTTCCTGCACGACTCCATCAAGCGGCTCCTGCGGGACAAGGATCTCTTCGCGCCCTTCGGGACCTTCGACCTCGTCTACTGCGCTGGCCTCTACGACTACCTGCAGGTGAATAGCGCCGTGGTGCTCACCCGCCGCCTGGCGGCGACCACCCGGCCGGGAGGGCAGCTCCTCATCGCCAACTTCGTGGACCATCCCACGCGGTGGCTCATGGAGCACCACCTCGACTGGAGCCTGCTCTACCGCTCTCGCGAGGGGTTGGCAGAGATCGGCGCCCGGGCCACCCCCGAGGCGCGCGGCCGCATCCTGGAGGAGGAGAGCGGCGCCAACCCGTTCCTCGAGCTCGTTCGGGAGTAAATGTCGGATCTGCAAGAGGAGATCGAAGCGCGGTGGGCCCGCTGGCTCATCGACCGCAACCGGCGCGGCCTCCGCATCGGGCTCGGCATCGGTCTCACCCTCTACCCGGCCTTCGGCATCCTCGACTGGGTGATCGCCTCGGGGCCGGAGCTCGGCTGGCTATGGGCGACCCGCGCCGCCTTCACGGCGGTAAGCCTGGCGCTGGTCTGGCTGGTGCGCTCGAGCTTCTTCGAGCGGAACCGCGACCTGGTCGCGGCGGCCTACGTGGTCCTCGGCGCCGTGGGCATCAGCGTCATGACCACCTACCTGGGCGGCCTCGGTTCGCCCTATTACGCCGGCCTAATCCTGGTGGTGGTGGCGGCAGGGGTGCTCTTCGTCTGGCCGCCGCGGGTGGTGGTCTGCACCCAGTCGGCGGTGGTCGCGACCTTCGTCCTCGCGAACCTCGGCACCGGGCAGGTCGGTCGCTTCTCGGCGGCCGTCTCGAACCTGGCCTTCCTCTCCGCCACCGCCCTCATCACCGGCATCGGCCAGGTGCTGCTCTTCCACACCCAGCGCGACCAGGTCGCCCAGCGGGTCCGCCTCGAGAGGACCAGCAGCGACCTCGAGCGCGCCCACGCCGAGCTGAAGCAGCTCGACCAGTTCAAGTCCCGCTCCTTCGCCAACATGGCGCACGAGCTGCGCACCCCCCTGGCGCTCATCCTCACCCCGCTCGAGCTCATCCTCCAGGGCGAGATGGGGACCTTCGGCGAGGAGCAGCGCCACACCTTCCGCACCATGTTCAGGAGCGCTCTCAAGCTCCTCAAGCTCATCACCGACCTGCTCGACCTCTCGCGCCTCGAGGAGAGCCGCCTCAGGCTCAACGTCCTCGAGCACGACCTCGTCGAGCACCTGCGCGGGCTCGTCGATCAGACGCAGGTGCTGGCGCTCCACAAGGGCATCGAGCTGCAGCTGTGCCCGGAGGTGGAGCGAGCCCCCGTCTGGTGCGACCTGGAGCGGATGGAGCGCGTGTTCGTGAACCTGCTCTCCAACGCCATCAAGTTCACCCCCTCCGCGGGCCAGGTGGTGGTGAGCGTGCGCGACGGGCCGGAGGAGGTGGCGGTGACCGTCGCCGACGACGGGCCGGGCTTCCCCCCGGAGCAGGCGGCCCGGCTCTTCGAGCGCTTCTACCAGGTGGACATGGCGGGCACCCGCAAGTACGAGGGGGTGGGGATCGGGCTGGCGCTGGCGCGCGAGCTGGTGCTCCTGCACGGCGGCTCGATCGAGGCGGAGAGCGACGGGAAGCGGGGCGCCCGCTTCACGGTCCGCCTGCGCAAGGGCGTGGGCCACTTCCGGCGCGAGGCCCTGGAGTCCGTGGGCTCCGTGAAGGAGCAGGGCGAGCCCGACTCCACCCTCAAGGTCGCCCGCCACGAGGACTACCGCCTGCTCGAGATCGCCGAGGCCGCCGAACGGCGCCTCCTCGAGCGCGACCCCGACGAGGCCGAGCGGCTCTACACCGCGGTGGTGGTGGACGACCACCCGCAGGTGCTGCGGCTCGTCCACATGGCGCTCCGGCGCGAGTTCCGGGTGCTGGCGTCGCTCGACAGCCTGAAGGGGCTCGAGCTCATCGGTCGGGAGCTGCCGCACCTGGTCGTGACCGACCTCATGATGCCGGGCCTCGACGGGCTCGAGCTCACCCAGAGGCTGCGCCAGGATCCCCACACCCGCCACATCCCCATCATCATGCTCACCGGACGCGGGGAGCTCGACGACCGGGTGAAGGGGATGGAGACCGGGGTGAACGCCTACCTGGTGAAGCCCTTCTCGCCCAAGGAGCTCATCACCTGCGCGCGCCAGCTGGTGAAGGGAAAGGAGGAGACGGCCGACATGGTCTTGAGCGGCCGGTTGGAGTCGCTGGAGATCGTGGCCGCCGGGCTGGCCCACGAGATCAACAACCCCCTCAACTACGTCAAGAACGCCCTCACCCGGATCGGCCTCGACGTCGAGCAGCTGCTCGGGCTGGTCGAGGCCCGGCGGGGGTCCTTCGGGGCGGCCGAGGAGGACAAGCTCCTGCGGGTGGCCGCCCGCGCCCGCGAGCTCCTCCAGGTGGCCGACGCCGGGCTGAAGCGCATCGGGGGCACCGTGGAGCTCATGAGCCGCTACGGTCGGGCCGGGTTCCGGCGCGAGGTGGTGCCGCACGACGCCTGGGAGGCGGTGCGCACCGTGGTGGGGATCGTCCTCCCGGCCACCGGGCGCAAGGTGCAGGTCGACATCGAGTGCTCGGGCGACGGATCGATCGAGTGCGTGCCGGAGGAGCTGCACCAGGTGCTCTCCAACCTGGTGCAGAACGCCGTCGAGGCCGCCCCCGACGGGCACGGGCGGGTGCGGATCCGCGGCAGCGTCGACGGCGACGGACTCGTCCTGAGCGTCAAGGACAACGGCCCCGGCATCGAACCGGAGCTCCAGGCCCGGCTCTTCACGCCGTTCTTCACCACCAAGGCGCCCGGGCAGGGCATGGGCCTCGGCCTCACCATCGTGCGCCGGGTGGTCCACAGCCTGGGCGGCACGCTGCAGGTGGCGGGCGGCCCGGGCGAGGGCGCGGAGTTCGTGGCGCGGCTGCCGCGCCGTCGCGCGGCCGCGGCGGCGCCGAAGGGTGCCTAACCGATGATGAAGTCCTCGGCCCCGGTCTCGCCCCGCTCGAAGCGAGCGAGGGTGAAGCGCTCGAAGATCTCGTCCGGCCGGTCGCCGGCCATGAAGCCGGCCATGAGCTCGGTCACCGCAGGCGCCATCATGAAGCCGTGCCCGACGAAGCCGTTCACCTGCAGGAAGTTGGGGAACCCGGCCGCCCCCAGGATGGGGTTGTTGTCGGGGGTCACGTCGTAGCAGCCTGCCCACTGCCGCATCACCTTGAGGCCGGCGGTCATGGGGAGGCAGGCCGTGATGGCGCGGGCGAAGCGGGCCAGGAATCGCAAGGTCGAGCGGGTCTCGATGCCGGGCGGCTCGTCCGGGTCGCCCATGCCGCCCACGATCTCGCCGCGCAGGCTCTGCGAGAAGTACAGCCCGCTCCCCAGCACCGACACCAGCGGCTCTAGCCAGGGCTTGAGCGGCTCGGTGACCAGGATCTCGTGGCGCTCGGGGTGGTTGGGCAGCTTCACGCCCGCCAGGGCCGCCACCTCGCGGCTCCAGGCGCCGGCGGCGTTCACCACCACCTCGCAGTCGATGCGGCCGCGATCGGTGACCACCGCCGAGAGCCTTCCGCCCGAGGTCTCGAAGCCGATGACGCGGGTGAAGGTGAGCACCCGGGCGCCCAGGGCCTCGGCGCGCGAGGCGTATCCCCACACGTAGGGCCAGGGGAAGACCACCGCGTCCTGCGGGTTCCAGGCGGCCGCCACGAAGGTGCGCGGGTCGAGCTCGGGCACCACTTCCAGCGCCTCCTGCGGGTTGAGGATGCGCGTCGGGATCCCGTGACGGTTGTGGAGCTCGGCGTTCTTCTCGATGCGCTCCGCCTGCGCCTTGGTGGGGGCGAGGAACAGGTAGCCTCCCCGCCGGAACCAGGTGTTGATGCCCATCTCGGCGGCGAAGTGATCGCCGATCTCGAGCGAGCGTTTGGCGAGGCGGATCATGGTGGGGGTGGTCCACTGGGCGCGCACCCCGCCCCCGTTGCGGCCCGAGGCGCCGGCGTTGAGGTAGGCCCGCTCGATGAGCACCACGTCGGTCTCGCCGCGCCGGCACAGGTTGTAGGCGAGGCCGAGCCCCATGATGCCGCCGCCGATGATGACGATCCGCGCCCGCGGCGGCAGGGGCGCGGACGGCCGCGGCGAGCCGAAGCGGGGCGAACCGACCGGCACCCCGGCGTCGAGCGGGAGCCGCTCGGGATCGAGGGCGGCGAAGGCGGAGAGCGGCGTGGCCTGGAGGGGCGGGCGCACGGTGAAGGGCGCGACCTCGCCGGGGGTGGCGCCGAGCCGCAGCAGCTCGCGCGCCGCCAGCGCGAGGCAGGTCTTGCCCTGGCAGGGCCCGGTGCCGAGGCCGGTGTAGCGCTTCACCGACTCGAGGTCGCGGTAGCCCTTGCGGAAGGCGCGCTCCACGTCCTCCGCGATCACGTCCTCGCACGCGCAGACGAGGGTCTTAGCCACGGGCCGCCGCCTCTCCGGCGCGCCGGCCAGCCCGGGCCGCCTCCGCCGCGCTGCAGGGCCCGGCGACCTCGCCGGCCACGTAGATCCCGTCGGCCACCGCACCGTCCTCCGCCGGCTGAACCCGGAAGGTGCCGGTGCCGGGATCGAGCTCGAGGGCCGCGCCCGCCTCGCGCGCCAGCTCCGCCGCCGGCATGCGGGGGGTCACGACCGCCAGGGTGTCGCAGCGCAGGCGCCGGCCGTCGGCGAGGTCGAGCGCCGCCAGGCGACGTCCGCCGCGCGCCCGCAGGGCCCCGCCCGCGACCCGTTCCACCTCCATCCCCGCCGCCGCCAGGCGGACCCGGACCGCCTCGGCCTCCGCGCCCTCGCCCAGCACCACCGCCCGCTCGCCCGCGACGACGCCGTCCTCGGCGAGGGCGAGGAGCAACCCGCGCCCGGCGTAGATGCCGGGCAGGTCGTTCGAGGGGAACAGCGGGCGCTGCGCCCAGCTGCCCTGGGCGAGCACCACCCGGCGTGCGCGCACGAGCCGCAGGCGGGGCGCGGGCGCGGGCTGCGGGAGCGCGGCCAGGGCCTCGCCTCCCGAAGGCCACAGGCCGACCACCGTAGCGCCCCTCGCGACCTCTCCGCCGGCTCGCTCCACCGCCAGGGCCGCCTGGTCGGCGAGCTCGAGGGGGGGATCGTCCGCAAGGCCGAGGCGGCAGCGCAGCCGCCCGCCCAGCACGGTGTCGCTCTCGGCGAGCAGGACCCGGCGACCGGCCAGGGAGAGCGCCAGGGCCGCGGCCAGGCCCGCGGGACCGCTGCCCACCACCAGCGCCTCGAAGCGTTCCTCCGCCGCCGGGGGCCAGGCCTCGGCGATGCGGTCGGGGAGCCGGCC
>DATJVF010000431.1:0-11127 GCA_035501995.1 Anaeromyxobacteraceae bacterium | reverse complement strand
TGACGGCCCTGAGCGACAACGCGCTGGCGGTGCTCGAGCGGCGCTACCTGCTCCGCGACTCGGGGGGTGCGCTCGTCGAGACCCCGCAGGCGCTCTTTCGCCGGGTGGCGCTGGCGCTCGCCCAGGCGGAGGCGCCCGAGGCGCGCGGGCCCTGGGCGGAGCGCTTCGAGGCGCGCATGGCCGCGCTGGAGTTCTTGCCCAACTCGCCCACCCTCATGAACGCCGGACGCGAGCACGGCCAGCTGGCGGCCTGCTTCGTGCTGCCGGTCGACGACGACCTCGGCTCCATCTTCGACGCGCTCAAGTGGGCCGCCCTCATCCACCAGTCGGGCGGGGGCACCGGCTTCAGCTTCTCGCGCTTGCGCCCGAAGGGCGACCTCGTGCGCACCACCCACGGCGTGGCGAGCGGACCGGTCTCGTTCATCCGGGTCTTCGACGCGGCCACCGAGACCATCAAGCAAGGCGGGGTCCGGCGCGGCGCCAACATGGCGGTCTTGCGGGTCGACCACCCCGACGTGCTCGAGTTCGTCGAGGCCAAGCGAGGCTCGGGCCTCACCAACTTCAACATCTCGGTGGCGGCCTCCGACGCCTTCATGGCCGCCGCCTCGCGCGGCGACTCCTTTGGGCTCGTCCATCCCAAGACCGGCGAGGTGGTGCGCAGGGTGGAGGCGGCCCAGCTGCTCGAGCGGGTGGCCGGTGCCGCCTGGGCCTCCGGCGAGCCGGGGCTCATCTTCCTCGACCGCGTGGAGGCCAGGAACCCAACCCCCGACCTGGCGCCCTTCGAGGCGGTGAACCCGTGCGGCGAGCAGCCGCTCTTGCCCTTCGAGGCCTGCACGCTCGGTTCGATCAACGTGGCCCGCTTCGCGCGCGCCGGCGGCCTCGACTTCGAGGAGCTCAAGGCCTGCGTGCACGACGGGGTGCGCATGCTCGACGACGTGCTCACCGTGAACGCCTGGCCGCTGCCGCAGATCGCCGAGATCTCCTTTCGCAACCGCAAGATCGGGCTCGGCGTCATGGGCTGGGCGGACCTGCTCATCCGCCTGGGGATCCCCTACGACGATCCGTCCGCGCTGGCCCTGGCCGACGAGCTCATGCGCTTCGTGCAGGGGGAGGCCCGGGCGGCGAGCGAGGCGCTGGCCGGCCAGCGCGGGCCCTTCCCGGGCTTCCCGTCGAGCGCGCTCGCCCGCGCCGGGGCCGCTCCCCGCCGCAACGCCACCGTCACCACCATCGCCCCCACCGGGACCCTGTCGGTCATCGCCGGCTGCTCCTCCGGCATCGAGCCGCTCTTCGCGGTGGCCTACGTGCGCCGGGCGCTCGAGGACGTCCACCTCGAGGAGGAGCACCCCGAGCTGCTCGGGAGGCTGCGCGAGCAGGGCGCGATGGCGGCCCTGCCGCGCATCCTCGCCAACGGGCGCGCGCGCGGCGTGCCCGGGGTACCCGAGCCCATCCAGCGCCTCTTCGCCACCGCCCACGACGTGGCGCCCGAGGTGCACGTCCGCATGCAGGCGGCTTTCCAGCGCCACGTCGACAACGGGGTCAGCAAGACCGTCAACCTCCCGCGCGGTGCCACCGAGGCGAGCGTGCGCCAGGCCTACGCCCTCGCTCATGAGCTCGGCTGCAAGGGCATCACCGTCTACCGGGACGGGACCCGCGACGGCCAGGTGCTGACGAGCGGACTCTCGGCGGCCGGGACTTCCGAGTGCCCGCAGTGCGGCGGGCGGCTCACGCGCAGCGGCGGCTGCGAGACCTGCCGCTCGTGCGGCTTCGCCACCTGCGAGACGACCGAGTAGGATGGCGGGGTGAGGCCTCGCGCGGTCGTCACCGACCTCGACAACACCCTCTACCCCTGGGTGGACTACGTGGTGCCGAGCCTGGAGGCGATGGTGGCCTCGCTCGAGGCCACCACCGGGCTGCCGCGCATCCGCATCGTCCAGTCCTTGAAGGCGGTCTACGCGCGCCACCACTCCAACGAGTACCCCTTCGCCATCCAGGAGTCCGAGCTCTTTCGGCCCTACCGGCGCGACTTCGCCTCCTTCGACGCCCTCGTCATCAAGCCGGCGCAGCGGGCCTTCCAGGAGGCGCGCCGGCGCTACCTGCGCCCCTACCCGGGCGTGCGCGAGACGCTCGAGCGGCTGCGGCAGCGCGGGGTCCTCCTGGTCGCCCTCACCGACGCGCCGCGCAACGCGGTGGAGATGCGCCTCAAGCTGCTCGAGCTCGACGGCCAGTTCGACGCGGTGTACACGCTGCGCGGTTACGGCCTGCCCGACCACGTGCACCCCGAGATCCGGCGTCGGGACGCGGCCGGCCACTACCGTTCGACGAAGACCCGGGTGATCGAGCTGCCGCGGCGCGCGGAGAAGCCCAGCCCGGCCGGCCTCAAGCGGGTGCTCTCCGACTTCGGCCTCGCCGGCGACGAGGTGGTGTACGTGGGCGACAACCCCCGCAAGGACATGGCGCTCGCGAGGGCCTGCGGCGTTCTGGGCGTGTGGGCCGAGTACGGGACGTACGTGTCGGAGGAGTACCGGGAACGGCTGGCCGTCATCTCGGCGCGCTCGGTGACGCGGCGGCACCTCGCCGAGCCCGGGAACGCGCGCTGGCCGCTCGCCATCTCGTCCTTCACCCAGATCCTCGACGTCCTCGACGGCGCGCGCTGGACCCGTCCGGCCGCGCCCGTAGGCCGGCCCACCGCCGCACCCGGATCGCGCGCGAGGGCCGCAGGCCCGCGCGCCTCCGGGCACCTTTAGCCTAGAAGGGGCGCGCCTCGGAGCGGCGCAGCTCGGCGAGGGTGGGAGCCCGGGCGTCCTTGGCCGAGAGCGAGGGAGCGCCCTTCACGTCGGGCCACGGGATGGCCAGCTCCGGATCATCCCAGCGCAGGCCCCCTTCCGCCTCGGGTGCGTAGTAGGCGCTCGCCTTGTAGAGGAAGTCGGCGAACTCGCTCAGCACGAGGAAGCCGTGCGCGAACCCCGGCGGTATCCAGACCTGGCGGTGGTTCTCGCCGCTGAGCTCGACGCCCACCCAGCGGGCGAAGGTGGGGCTCCCCGGCCGCAGGTCCACCGCCACGTCGAAGACGGCGCCGCACGCCACCCGGACGAGCTTGCCCTGGGCCTGGGGCGGCCGTTGGTAGTGCAGGCCGCGCAGGACGCCGCGCACCGAGCGCGAGTGGTTGTCCTGCACGAAGGCCACCTTTTGGCCCACCGCCTCCTCGAAGCACCGCTGGTTGTAGCTCTCCAGGAAGGAGCCGCGCGCGTCGGTGAACACCTGGGGCTCGAGGACGAGGACGTCCCTGAGGGCGGTCGGCGTGACCTTCACTAGAGCACCCGTTCCTTGGCGATGCGCTTCAGGTACTCGCCGTAGGGGCTCTTGCCGAGGGCTTGGGCCGCCCGCCCCAGCTCGTCGAGGCTGATCCAGCCGTTACGCCAGGCGACCTCCTCCAGGCAGGCGATCTTGAGGCCCTGGCGCTTCTCGAGCGTCGCCACGTAGGAGGAGGCCTCGAGCAGGCTGTCGTGGGTGCCGGTGTCCAGCCAGGCGTAGCCACGGCCCAGCACCTCGACGCGCAGCTGGCGCTGCTCGAGGTAGCGCCGGTTCACGTCGGTGATCTCGAGCTCGCCGCGCAACCCGGGCTTGAGCGAGGCGGCGATGTCGCACACCTGGCGGTCGTAGAAGTAGAGGCCGGTCACGGCGTAGTTGGACTTCGGGTGAGCTGGCTTCTCCTCCAGGCTGACCGCCTGGGCGGACTGGTCGAACTCGACCACGCCGTAACGCTCCGGGTCGTGCACGTGATAGGCGAAGACCGTCGCGCCCTCCGCGCGCCCGTTGGCGCGGCGGAGGAGAGCGGCGAAGTCGTGGCCGTAGAAGATGTTGTCCCCGAGCACGAGCGCGCTCGGGCTGTCGCCCACGAAGGAGCGGCCGAGCACGAAGGCCTGCGCCAGGCCGTCCGGGCTCGGCTGCACGCAATAGCTCAAGGCGATGCCCCAGCGCGATCCGTCGCCGAGCAGCTGCTGGAAGCGGGGCGTGTCCTGGGGGGTGGAGATGACCAGGATCTCGCGCATGCCCGCCAGCATGAGCGTGGCGAGCGGGTAGTAGACCATCGGCTTGTCGTAGATCGGCAGCAGCTGCTTCGAGATCCCGAGGGTGACCGGGTGCAGCCGGGTGCCGGAACCACCTGCCAGGATGATGCCCTTGCGTGTCATAGGGGTCGCGCAGCCGGCCGCCGTCGCCTCGTCGTTCAAGGGGGCGTGTGGCACGGGCCGGTACCCTGACGGCCTAGAGCCGGGTCACGCGCACGCCCGGAGTCATACCCGGCTTGAGGAGGCCTGTCGAGGTGGCCGGCACCCGTGAGCGGCGAGCGAGCCTCCCCGGCGCGGCCGCCCGGCTCCCGACCTTTCCGCGCCTCGCCCGGAGTGGGTGGTCCCCCGCCGCAGATCCCCCGGGAGGGCCAGGGTGGCCATCCGCCGGCGCAGCATGGCCCGGCTGGCGTTCACCAGTAGCCCCAGCGGCGGCGCAGGACCCACTCGGCCGAGAGGGCCAGCACGAGGCCGAACAGGAAGGCGGCGCGGTCCCAGATCGGCACGTCCTTGCGGCGGCCGATCTCGACCACGTCCGGCTCGGCGAGCCGCACCTCCGGCAAGCGGTCGCCGCTCGAGAAGGCCCCGCCGGTCGCCTCGGCCACCGCCCGGAGGAGCTCGGGTCGCGGCGCAGCGTCGAGGTCCTCGGGGCCGGCGGCGCGGACCGCCACCGCGCCGGTGGCCTCGACCACCGGAGCGTCCGCCGGGCAGGGGGCCGCGCCGCAGCTCGGCCGGGAGCGCGCCACCACCTTGTAGGCGCCCGGTCCGGGCGGGGTGAGCTCGAGGTGCGCCACGCCGTCCGGGCCCGCCACCGCCTCGGCCGGCGGGCCCGGGTGTCCATCCTCGTCCACGAGCTCGGCCTTCACCGGCGCCCCGGCCCCCGGCCCGTAGTCCGGCGCCCGCACCGAGACCGAGAGGCCCACCGGCTCGCCGGGCTCGACCGCCGGCCGATCCGGTTCCACCTGGACCGGCGTGAGCGCGGGATCGCGCACCAGCCAGCGCAGGGCGTTGTTCCAGAAGCGCTGGTAGGCGTGGTTGGTGCCGCCCTCCTCGGCCGCCAGGAAACCCCAGAACCAGGAGGAGTCGGTGGTGACCGCGAGCGTGCGTCCGGAGCCGACCTCGCGGACCGCCACCACCGGGGCGGCCCGGCCATCGACCAGCACCGAGGGAGCCTCGAGGAGGACGGTGGCCCCGGACGAGGGGGCGAGGGGCCTCGTCCGGTTGAGGTCGGGCAGGGGCGGCAGGACGCTCCACGCCGCCTCGTTCGGCCCCTCGCCGGAGGCGAGGCTCGTCACCGGGTGGCGGCGGCCCTCCGGGGTGAGGCGGGGGCGCACCGTCTCGGTGGCCATGGCGAGCCCGTCCGGCGCGTCCACCGGCAGGATCTCGGCGAGCGGGGTCTCGCCGTAGTGGCCCTCCCCGAAGCTCTGCTCGCCCCCGACCATGGCGAAGGCGCCGCCGTTGCGGACGTAGGCGCTCAGCGCGGGCAGGTAGCGCTCGATGTCGAGGGACCGGTAGGGCTGGTAGGCGAAGTCGACGAAGATGACGGCGTCGAAGGTCCGCAGCTGCTCGCCGAAGATCTCCGGCACCGGGAAGGGGATGAGCGAGAGCTCGTCCTGCGGGCCGGGGGTGTTGGTGCCGGTGCGAAGGATGAAGAAGCTGATGAGGTCGACGTTGGGATCCTGCTTGAGGAGGCTGCGCAAGAAGCGCTCGTCCCAGCTCGGCCGGCCGGCCACCAGGAGCACCCGCACGCGGTCGCGGATGACCCGCAGCACGAAGGAGCGGGTGTTGTTCTCGGCCACCGCCTCGCCCGGGTAGACCGGCACCGCGACCGTGAAGACGAAGGTCCCGATGGTGTCGGGGGCGAAGGCGAGCGGGACGGTGTAGCGCTCCTTGCCCGGCTCGAGCTTCACCTTGGCCCGCGCCACCACCGCGCCCTCGCGCCGCAGCACCACCGGCACCTCCTCGCGGCCAAAGCCGCGGGCGCTCAAGGTGACCTCCACCGTCACCGTGTTGCGGACGAAGGCGAAGTCGTCCACCGCCACCCGATCGACCGCCAGGTCCTTGGGCGAGCCTGCCCCGAGCGCCACCGCGGTCACCGGGACGCCCAGCGCCTTGAGCTCGGCCCGCGCGGCCGGGGAGAGCCCCTCGGCGAGCGCCGCGTTGTCCGCCCCGTCGGAGATCACGAGCGCCCCGGCAAGCTTGCGACCGGTCCCGCCCCCCGCCGCCACTGCCTTGAGGGCGCCCATGAGGTCGGTGCGCCCGCCCCGGGCCGAGAGGCCGCGCGCAAGCGCACCCGGGTCGGCCGGGGCCACGTCGCGCTCGAAGGTGTACCAGTCCAGGGTGACCCGATCGCCGAGCGCCTCGAGGGCGGCGCGGTTCCGCCCGATGAAGGCCGAGGCGGCCTCGGCGCGCGAGCGCCCTCCGGGCTCGACCGGGAAGTGCATGGAGCGCGAGGCGTCGACGAGCACCGCCAGCCGGTTCTTCACCCGGGCGGTCTGCAAGAGCCTCAACGCCGGCTCGAGCAGCAGGAAGAGGGCGAGGAGCGCCGCCACCGTGCGCAGGGCGACGAGGAGCGCCCGGCGCCCGGGCCGGGTCTCGCCCCTGAGCCCGCGCCAGGCGACGAGCACCGAGAGCGCCGCCGCGAGGACGAGCAGGGCGAGGAGCCAGCGCGGCCAGGGCGACAGGAGGGTCAGCCGCCAGGCGTTGTAGCCCCCGCCCACCTAGCTGCGCCTCCGCATGATGAAGGGGAGGTGCACGGCGTCGTCCTTGTAATCGGTGCAGAGCGCGTACATGGCGATGTTGATGCCCAGGCGGAAGGCGGTCTCGCGCTGCGCCTCGCCTCCCGGGGAGCACGGGTACTCCCAGTCGCCGAGCTGGCCTCGCGCCCAGGCTCCCCCGAGGTCGTTCTGGCTGTAGAGCACCGCCAGGCGGCCGTCGAGGAGCTGCGCCTCCAGGTACGGCTTCACGGCTAGCCGCCCGCCCTGGTGGTCCAGGAGGTAGAAGCTCTTGTAGAGGACGTGCTCGCGCGATACGCGCCTGAGCGGCGAGGCGGGCAGGAGCCGGGCGAGCTCCTGGCGCGCCGAGGCGTCGAACCCGCTGCCGTCCGAGCCGTCGGCCGAGTCCACCAAGAGGAAGCCGCCGTACTGGAGATGGCGGCGCAGGGCCGCCCGCTCCTCCTCGGAGAAGGCAGGCAGCGCACCGTCGCCCGCCAGGTAGAGCATGGGGAAGCGGTGTAGCCCGGACTCGAGGAGCTTCACCGGTACCCCGTCCGGACCGGTGAGGATGCTCGTGCGCTGGGAGATCTCCCACTGCAGCCGGCGCAGCGCGCTCGGCCGGGGGTTCCAGCGCCCGCCGTGCTCCACCTGTCCGATGACGAGCTTGGAGGTATCGGGCAGCGCCTGCGCCAGGCGCGAGGTGGCGAACGCCCCGCTGCCGAAGGTGAGGAGCCTTAGAAACTCGCGACGGTGCATCGATCGTTCGCCATGGGCAACAACTGGTCGGCGGGGCCATTCCGGCCGCGCCCGGGGCGCTTCGCACCCCTTGAGGCCGCGGTAGATTACTACGCCGCTCGCTTTGAAAGGGGGGCGCCCGGCGGTACATTCGAGTGGGCCCATGACGCGGAGCGAGGGTCGCAATGAGGGGGTGACCGTGAGCGAGCTCGCCGCCCTGCTCGAGGAGGGGAACCCCCGTCGCGCCTTCGACCTTCCGGTCGCCCTGCCGCTCGGGAGGGAGGCCGCCCGACGGGCCCGGGCGCGCTTTGGGCCCGGTCGGGTGACCGCGCTCCGGACCTGCTCGTTCCTCATCGCGGCGGTCGCCTCGCTCGGGCTCCTCCGGCGCCCATGACCTCGGCGATCGCTCTCCTGAAGAGTTGGATCGAGGCGTCCGGGGAGATCCTCGCCGCCGTGCCGGTGGCGGCGACCCGCCTCGAGCCCGGGTCATGGCCGCTCGCCGCGGTGGTGGCGCTGGCGGGGCTCACGCTCCTCCTCGGTGGCCTGCGCATCGGACGGGTGGTGGCGGTCCTGGGCGGGGCCGTGCTGGGCTACTTCCTCGGGAGCCTCCTCGCGCCCGTCGGGCGAGCCTTCTTGCCGGAGGACCTCCCGCCGTGGCTCGGCGCCGGCGCCCTTGGGGCGGCGAGCGCCTTCTTCCCGGTCCTCTACCCTCTGGCGCTCGGCGCGGCGGCGGGGATCTTGGCCGGGGCGAAGGCCCAGGTGGTGGGGGGAGTCTTACTCTCGGCCCTGGGGTTCGGCGTCGTCGGGGTGGCGGTGGCTCTCTTGGCGCGGCGGGTGGTGGTGGCGGCGACGGCGGCCTTGGCCGGGGCCTTGCTCGTCGCCACCGCCGGCCTCGCCCTCTACGGTCGGGTGGGTGTGGTCGCCGACCTGGCGCGCGAGCCGCTCGTCTTGGGCGGCGTGCTGGCGGTGCTGGTGGTGGCGGGCACCGCCTTCCAGCTCGGGCGCGGCCCGCCGGCCGGGCCGCGCCCGCCGGCCCCCAAGGCCGCGGAGCGACCCCCCACCGCGGCTTAGGATCTCGGGGGGGCGTCGGCGAGGGGCTCCACCCGCAGGTGCCCGAAGAAGACGTCGGCGGTCCAGCCGGAGAAGCCGAAGCGGTCGTGTCCCTTTCCCACGAGCGGTCGCGGGTCCCGGTACTCGAGGAACAGCGCGCCGTCGACGAACCAGCGCAGGTCGCCTCCCCGTCGCTCGACGCGCATGTGGTAGGTGCGGCCCGGCTCGACCTTGAGGTCGCGCCGCTCCTTGCGGTCCCGGCCGTGCTCGTCCTCCCGGGCGATGACGCTGATGGCGTTGCCCCACCCCCCGAGGATGCAGACGTAGCCCGAGGCGTGGTTCCGGCCGTCGCCGAAGACCTCGAACTTGATGTCGCCGCTGCGATCGCCCCCCTTCGTCTCGCTGCGGGCGTCGAACTCGATGGCCACCGAGGGCGGCAGGGCCATCTTCAGCCAGAGCGGGTTGTTCTTGGCGTCGGCGGCCCACAGCTCCCCGTGCACGATGCGCCAGTGCGACCCGGTGGTGAAGTAGTCGGGGCCGAGGGCCACGCGGTCGAAGTCGTCCTCGAAACGCGGTCCCCGCACGGTCACCGGGGCCGGGCCGCGCAGGGCGAGGTGGAGGAGCGCGGCGTTGGCGGCGAGGACGCAGAGGGCGATCGCCAGCCAGCCTCGCCGGGAGAGGGGGCGGTCCGGGGCTTCGGGCGGGAGGATCTCTACCGGCTCGGCCATGTCGCCTCCAGGAGGGCGGCCAGCCAGTCGGGGCGCGCCCGGGGCGGGTGCGGTGGCCCCGCGGTCCGGGGCGGGGCGGCTTCGCGGTAAGCGGTCACTCGGGCGGGGTCATGAGCTCGAAGTCGGGGATCTCCGCCTTGATCTGCGCGCGCAGCCGCTTCACCATCTTGGCCTCGATCTGGCGGGCGCGCTCGCGGGTGAGGTGGAACCGGTCGCCGACGTCCTGGAGGGTGAGGGGCTCCTGGCCTTCGGGAGGCAACAGGCGGTGCTCGAAGATGAAGCGCTCCTTCTCGTCGGTGATCGTCGCGGCGAAGGCGTCGAGCTTCTCGCGGAACAGCCGTCTCAGCTCCTGGTCGCCGAGGGCCTCGTCGGGCGAGGTCTCGGCGTGGGCGATGCGGTCGATGCGGGTCTGGCGGGTCCCCTCGTCGCCCTCGCCCCGGGCTGGCGCGTCGAGGGAGAGGTCCTCGCTCCCCATCCGCGCCGTCATCTCCTCCACGTCCTGTTCCTCCACCCGCAGGTTTTTCGCGAGCAGGCGCGGGGTAGGCTCGATGCCGCGGGCGAGCAGCTTCTCCCGCTCCTTGGCGAGGTTGAAGAACAGGCGGCGCTGGGCCTGGGTGGTCCCGAGCTTGACGAGCCGCCAGTTGTCCATGATGAAGCGGATGATGTAGGCGCGGATCCACCAGGCGGCGTAGGAGGAGAGCTTCACCCCCTTGAACGGATCGTATTTCTTCACGGCCTGCATGAGGCCCATGTTGCCTTCCTGCACGAGGTCGAGCAGGTGGAAGGCGCTCCGCCGGTACTCGTGGGCGATCTTCACCACGAGGCGCAGGTTGGAGGCGATGAGCTTGTAGGCGGCGTCGAGGTCGCCCGCCTCGTGGTAGCGGACGGCGAGCGCGTGCTCCTCCTCGCGGGAGAGCAGCGGGTGGCGCGACACCTCGGCCATGTAAGCCCTGAGCGGGTCGTAGCGGACGAGCCCGCCCTCGGAGGGGGCGCTCGCGGGCAGGGCGCGCGGCGGCTCCGCGGCCTTAGCGGCGGTGGGCTGGGGATTTGACGCCATGTTGAACCGCGCGTCCTCGCTGGGGAACTTTCGGTGCCGGCCTTCTCCTGTGATATAAGCGACGCGCCTTGGGATCAAGGCGTGTCTTGGCGCATGGCGCGTTCGCGCGATGGCGCGGTGAACGGTCCCCGCGGACCGTCCACCACGCTTTCTTGCGAGCCGCCATGCGCCCCTAGAGCCGGCCGGCGCGCGGGGCGCGCCGGCCGCGAGAAAGCGGGTGTGGCGTGGACAGCGCGAACGAACCCTCCGGCCCAGCGGCGCCGGCCTCCGATTACGTGGCCGAGAGCTCCTTCGAGGACTTTCACCTCTCGGAGCCCATCCGGCAGGCGGTGGCCGAGCGTGGCTACGAGAGACCGACGCCGGTGCAGGCCGCCGCCTTCGGCCCCATCCTGAGCGGGCGGGACGTCATCGTCCGCTCGAAGACCGGCACCGGCAAGACGGCGGCCTTCGGCCTGCCCATCCTAGAGAAGGTCCCGGCGGGGAGCCGGCGGCCGACCGCCCTCGTGATGTGCCCGACCCGCGAGTTGGCGCTGCAGGTGGCCGAGGAGATGGCGGCCCTCGGCAAGCACAAGGACCTCTCGGTGGTGGCGGTCTACGGCGGCGCCTCGATGAGCGAGCAGCTCGATCGGCTCAAGAAGGGCGCCGAGATCGTGGTGGGCACCCCGGGCCGGATCTACGACCACATCCGGCGCGGTACCCTCAAGCTCGAGGGGGTGACCATGTGCTGCCTCGACGAGGCCGACGAGATGCTCAACATGGGCTTCTTCGAGGAGGTGACC
>DATJVF010000430.1:0-4103 GCA_035501995.1 Anaeromyxobacteraceae bacterium | reverse complement strand
GCCGAGCTCGCCGCCGACCCCGACGAGCTGCAGTGGCTCGTCCTCGGGGTGGGGGTGAACGTGAACCTGAGCGCGGCGGAGATCCCCCCCGAGCTGCGCGATATCGCCACCAGCATGGCCATCGAGCGCGGCCAGCCGGTGCCGCGGGTGCTCTTCACGGCCGGCCTCCTGCGCGCGCTCGAGGCCTGGCTCGAGCGCCACCGCGAGGACGGGTTCGAGGCAGTGCGCGAGGCCTGGAAGGCCCGCTCCGACACCCTCGGGCGCGAGGTGCGGGTGCGCCTGCGAGGGGTGGACCTCGTGGGGGTGGCCGAGGACATCGACCACTCGGGCGCGCTCCTCGTGCGGACCGACGCGGGCCTGGAGCGCGTGCACGCCGGCGACGTCGAGCACCTGCGGGCGCGTTGACCGAGGAGGGGGCGGCGGCTACCCTTCCGCCCGTGCTGCTCGCCATCGACGTCGGCAACACCAACACCGTGCTCGGGGCCTTCGAGGGGAAGAACCTGCGCCAGAACTGGCGGGTGCAGACGAGCCACGACCGCACCGCCGACGAGTACGGGATCCAGGTCCGCGAGCTGTTCGCCATGGGGGACCTCGACCCCCGGGGGGTGAAGGCGGTGGTGGTGTCGAGCGTGGTGCCGCCGCTCGCCTCCACCCTGGAGCGCATGAGCCGGCGCTACTTCGGGGTCACCCCGCTCTTCGTCGGCCCGGGCGTCAAGACCGGCATGCCCATCCTCTACGAGGACCCCCGCGAGGTGGGCGCCGACCGCATCGTCAACGCGGTGGCCGCCTTCGAGCGCTGGCGCTGCGGGCTCGTGGTGGTGGACTTCGGGACCGCCACCACCTTCGACGCAGTCTCGGCGCGGGGGGAGTACCTCGGGGGCGCCATCTGCCCGGGGATCGGCATCTCGATGCAGGCCCTCTTCGCCCACGCCTCGCGGCTGCCGGAGGTCGAGTTCGCGCGCCCGCCCCACGTCATCGGTCGCAACACCGTGGCCTCCATGCAGAGCGGGCTCGTCTACGGCTACGTGGGCCTCGTCGACGGCCTGTGCGAGCGCATGGCCGCCGAGCTGGGGTTCACCCCCAAGGTGGTGGCTACCGGCGGGCTCGCCTCCCTCATCGCCGGGGTGTCGCGCTCGATCGAAGAGGTCGACGAGCTGCTCACCCTCGACGGACTCCGCCTCATCTACGAGCGCAACCGATGACCGCCACCCAGGACGGCCCGGCCACCCCCGCCTCCGACGCAGCGGGGATCTTCGAGGAGGGGCTCCTCCACTACCGCCGGGGCGACGCCGTGGAGGCGCACGCCTGCTTCGAGCGGGCGCACCGCCGCGCCCCGGCCGACCCGCGCTTCATGTCGTACTACGGGCTCACCCTGGTCCTCGTGGAGCGGAACTCCAGCCTGGGCATCGTCTTCTGCGACCAGGCCCTCCGGACGAGCGGGCCCGAGCCGGAGCTCCTCCTCAACCAGGCCCGGGCGCACCTCGCGCTCGGGCAGCGCGACTACGCGGTGAAGACCATCGCCCGCGGGCTCGCCGCCTGGCCGCTCGACCCCTCGCTCAAGCTGGCCCAGGCCTGCATGGGGTGGCGGCGCCAGGCGGTCATCCCCTTCCTGCCCCGCTCCAACTTCCTGAACCGCTGGCTCGGCAAGCTGCGCCACCGCTTCTCGCGCCGCCTGCACCCGGTGCCCGAGTTCACCCCCATGACCCTGGGCCTGTTGCCCGAGGACCCGCCGGCTTCGGAGTGAGGATGGCCGACTGCCCGCTCAAGCTCGAGGAGCTTCCGAAGCCGCTCCAGAAGCACGCCGACCCGGGCGCGCCGGTCCCGCTGCGCATGATGGGGGCGAAGGGGCTCGTGCCGGCCACCGCGCCGATGGACCTCGTGACCCTCCTCTTCATGCTCTCCTTCGACGCCGACGAGGGGATCCGCTCGACCGCCCGCAAGACCGCCGAGGGGCTGCCCGAGAAGCTGTTCGGGGTGGCCCTGCGCTCGGACGGCGTGCGGGGCGAGGTCCTCGACTGGCTCGCCGACGCCCTCGGGAAGAACCAGGTGGCCTTGGAGCTCATCCTCCTCAACCCCGCTACCCTCGACGCCACGGTGGCGCGGCTCGCCACGGTGGTCTCGCAGCCGCTCGCCGAGATCGTCCGGCAGAACGAGCTCAGGCTCCTGCGCCACGACGCCATCATCCGCGAGCTGTGCAAGAACCCGAACGCCCTGGCCTCCACCGTGGACGGCGCCTGCGAGTTCTGCGTGCGCAACGGCCTCACCCTCCTCGACGTCCCGCAACTCGTGGCCGCCCACCGGCGCATCCACGGCGTCGACCCGAGCGCCCGTCCCGAGGAGGACACCGCCGAGAAGCTCATGGCCGACTACGCCGCCGAGCTCTCGCACGAGGGGACCCAGATGGTCCTCACGGCGGACACCGCCGAGGACCAGGAGCGCAAGCTCACCATGACCCAGCGGGTGGTGCGCATGTCGGTGGCCGAGAAGATCAAGCTCGCCACCCTGGGCAACAAGGAGGCGCGCACCCTGCTCCTGCGCGACCCCAACAAGCTCGTCTGCATGGCGGCCGTCACGAGCCCGCGCATCACCGAGGGCGAGGTGATGACCCTCGCCAACTCGCGCACCAGCGGCGCCGAGATCCTGCGCCACATCTACTCGACCCGCGACTACCTCAAGGTCTACGCCATCAAGATCGCCCTCGTGAAGAACCCCAAGGTCCCGCTCCCGACCGCGCTCAAGTTCCTGCTCACCCTGCTGGAGAAGGACATCAAGGACATCTCCCGCGACCGCAACGTGCCCCAGACCATCCAGGCGCAGGCCAAGGCCTGGCTCGCGAAGAAGGAGGCGGCGGGCAAGGGACCGATGGGCAAGCACTGAGGGAGACCCCGCTCGTGCCCGCCACCGCCGCGCCGGTCCGCCTGGGGCGGGCGGCCCTCGTTTCCGCGGCCACCTTCGCCTCGCGCCTGCTCGGCCTGGCGCGCGACCAGCTCTTCGCGGCGCTGGTCGGCGCCAACGCCTTCTCGGACGCCTTCGTGGCGGCCTTCCGCATCCCGAACCTCCTGCGCGACCTGTTCGCCGAGGGGGCCCTCTCCTCGGCCTTCGTGCCCACCTTCGCCGACTATCAGCACCGGCGCGGGCCGGCGGAGGCCTACCGGCTGGCGGGCCTGGTCTTCGGCCTCCTCCTCGCCATCGTGGGGACCCTGGTGCTCCTGGGCGAGCTCGGCGCGGGCGGGCTCGTCGCCCTCGTCGCCCCGGGCTTCTCGGAGACGAGGGCGCTCACCGTCCTGCTCACCCGGATCATGATGCCGTTCCTGCTCCTCGTCTCGCTCTCGGCGGCGGCCATGGGCATCCTGAACGCGCAGTCGCGCTTCGCCGCCCCGGCCCTCGCCCCGGCCATGTTCAACGTGGGCTCGATCGCGGTCGGCCTCCTCCTGTGGGCGGCCGGGCTCGGCCCCCGGGGCGCGGTGGTCGGGTGGTCGGTGGGCACGCTCCTCGGGGGCTCCCTGCAGCTCGCGGTCCAGTGGCCGGCGCTGCGGAGGAGCGGGTGCCCCCTCCACCCTAGCCTGGCCCGCGCCTTCTCGGAGCCGGGCGTGCGGCGCATCGGGCGCCTCATGGGCGCGGCCGTGGTCGGGCTCGCGGCGACCCAGGTGAACATCGTGGTGAACACCCATTTCGCCTCGCGGGAGCCAGGCGCGGTGAGCTGGCTCAACTACGCCTTCCGCCTCATGCAGTTCCCGCTCGGGGTGTTCGGGGTCGCCATCGCCACCGTGGCCGAGGCGGGGGTGGCGCAGAAGGCGGCCGAGCACGACCGCGCGGCGCTGGAGGAGACCCTGGGAAGGGCGCTGCGCCTCGTCGCCTTCCTGAACGTCCCCTCGGCGGTGGGGCTCATCGTGCTCGCCGAGCCCATCGTGGCCCTCCTCTACCAGCACGGGCGCTTCGCGGCCGCCGACACCGCGGCCACCGCCGGGGCGCTCCGCTGCTACGCCCTCGGGCTCTACGGCTACTCGTCCGTGAAGGTCCTCGCCCCCGCCTTCTACGCGCTCGACCGGGCGCGGGTCCCGCTCCTCGCGAGCTTCCTCGGCATGGCGGTGAACGTCTCCCTG
>DATJVF010000429.1:0-4905 GCA_035501995.1 Anaeromyxobacteraceae bacterium | reverse complement strand
CTCGCCGCGCGCCCCCTCGAGCGCGCTCGCGAGCGCCTCGGCGCGCTCGGCGAGGAGCGATCGCTCGTCCTCTTTCCCGGCCAGCGCGGCCTCCAGCTCGGCCGCGTGCCGGCCGGCCTCTCCGAGGGCCTGCTCGAGCGTGGCCTCGCGCGCCCGCGCCGCGCCGGCCACCTCCTCGCCCAGGGCGACCTGCCGGTCGTGCGCCGCGCGCGCGCCGGCGAGGTCCGCCTCGAGGGCCCGGGCCCGCTCGCACTCCTCGGCGAGTCGCTGGGCCGCCGCCCGGACCTCCTCCTCGCGCGCGGCCCGCACCTCCTCGAGTTCCCTTCCGAGCCCCTCGATCCTGGCCCCGAGCGCCGTCGCCTCGGCCCGGGCGCGCTCCTCGGCCTCGGCGAGGACCCGCACGCCCTCCTCGACGGCCACCCGGTGCCGCGCCGCGAGCGCCTCCTCGCGCTCGGCCGCGCCTCGCCTGGCCTCCTCGAGGGCGGTGACGAGTCCCGCGCGCTCGCTGGCGAGCCGCTCGCCCTCGGCGGCGAGCGCCGCCTCCCGCGCCCGGCCCGCCTCGAGGGCGGCGCCCTGCTCCTCGGCGCGCCGGGCCGCTTCAAGGAGAGCCCGCCCGAGCTCGGCCTCCTGGTCGGCGGCGGCCCTGCGCGCCAGGGCGAGCTCGCCCTGCACCCCTGCGAGCTCGGCCCGCACCGCCTCGAGGGCCGCCCCGAGCTCCTTCAGCTCCCCCAGCCTCCCCTCGAGCGAAGCGCCGAGGCGGTCCCGCTCGGAGACGAGCTCTGCGCACTGCGTCTCGAGGGCCGCCTTGTGCCCGAGCGCTTCGCCGAGCCGGGCTT
This sequence comes from Anaeromyxobacteraceae bacterium, assembly GCA_035501995.1. Lineage (GTDB taxonomy): Bacteria > Myxococcota > Myxococcia > Myxococcales > Anaeromyxobacteraceae > Anaeromyxobacter_A. The sequence continues at coordinate 4,069 of DATJVF010000429.1, read as the reverse complement.
CGAGGCCCTGGCGCTCGCCCACGAGCCGCTCCAGCTCCTGCCCGCGCTCGGCGAGGCGGGCCTCGCGCTCCTGGAGCGCCTCCGCGAGCGCGGCCTTCTCCGAGGAGACCCTCCCGAGCTCGGCCCGCTCGCGCTCCAGGGCCGCCGAGGCCTCCTTCTCGCGCGCCTCGAGCCCGGCCAGGGAGGCCTGGGCGGTGCCGAGTCGGGTCCTCTCCGCCTCCAGGGCCGCCCCGAGCTCTCGCTCGCGCTCGGCCGCCGCCCGGGCCCGCTCGGCGAGCTCCGAGCGCAGGGAGCCCTCGAGCTCGGCCCGCTCGCGCAGAAGCTCCGACTCGCGGCCGGCGAGCTCCTCGCGCGCCTCGGCGAGGCCCTGGGCGAGTTCGGCCTCGGCCGCCTCGAGCTCGCCCTCGAGGCTGCCGATCTGCTGCAGGTGGTCCTGCAGCTCCTTCGAGAGGTCGTCCTCCCGCGCGCGGGCCGCCTCGCGGAACCGCCGGTACTCCTCGTCGAGCAGGGCGAGGCGCCCCTCGCGCTCGGCGATGGCCGACTCGCGCTCCTCGATCCGCTGCTGGAAGCTCTGAGCCGCCTCCTGGGCCGCCGCCCGGGCCACGTCGAGCTGCTGGGCGGTCTCGGCGAGGCGCGCGGCAAGGGCCTCTCCGCGCGCCTGCGCCTCGGCCTCGGCCGACGCCGCGCGGGTCCGCTCCGCCTCGAGGGCCTCCCGGACGGCCCCGTGGGCCTCCTCCGCCTCGGCGCGCCGCGCCTCGAGCGCGCGCAGGGCAGCCGCCCCCTCGTCGCGGGTGGCCTTGAGCTCGGCTTCGAGGGCCCGCCGGCCGGCGGCCGCCTCCTGCAGGCGCGCCTCCTGGCGGCGCGCCGCCGCGTCGGCCTCCTCGCGCTCCCCCGCCAGGGTCGCCTTCAGGGCGGCGAGCTCGGTCTCGCGACCCGCGATGGTCGCCTGGAGCTCGGCTTCCCGGGCGAGGGATCGCTCGGCGTCGGCCGTCACCCGCCGTTCCAGGCGGCCGATCTCCTCGGCCGCGCCGTCGAGGGCCAGCTTGCGCCGCGCCAGCTCGTCCTCGCGCATCCGCAGGTCGCGCTCGAGCTCGTGGATCTTGCGCTCGTGCGCGGCCACCACCTCGATGAGCTCCTTCTCCTGGCCGAACTTCTCGAGCAGGAGGTCCTCGATCGAGGCCCCGTGCTCGCGCTCCTTCTTGAGGACCAGATCGCGGGCGTCGCCCAGCCGGCGGAGCAGGTCGTCGATCTGCAGGCGCAGGCCCTGGATCTCGACCTCCTTCTCGTGCAGCCGGTCGTCCACCTGGACGAGGTCGCGCTCGCGGATGTCCCAGATCTCGGCCAGGCGCGCGATCTGCGCCTCGCGGGCCCGCAGGTCCTCGCGCAGCACCTGCAGCTTGCCCTCGGGGGTGGCGAGGAGCTCGCGGGGGGGCAGGGCGCGCGGCCGGTGCGACTCGGCGACGAGGTCGGCCCGCCGGTCGGAGATGGTGCGGAAGGTGCGGCCGAGGAACAGCCGGTCCTCGTCGGTGATGGCGCTCCTGCGTGGGCGGCGCGGCACCGGGGGCGGCAGCCGGGCCTCCTCTACGGGCTCCGGCGCGGCCGGGGCCTCGCCGAGGCGCACCTCCACCACCTCCCCCTCGTCCGGCTCCAGGATGGCGTCGTCGGCCGACTCGAACGGCTCGCTCATCACGAGCAGGTTCCTCACGAGCTGCTTCAGGGCCGCGGTGTCGAGCGGCATCCCCAGGTAGCCGTTGGCGGCCGCCGGGGTGCGGGCGTGCTCCTCCAGGGCCTCCTGCGAGGCGTCCGAGGAGAACAGCACCACCGGGAGCTGGGGGCGCTCCTTGCGCAGCCGGGCGCACAGGGAGAAGCCCGACAGGTCGGGTAGCTCGGCGCGCGCCAGCACCAGGTCCGGCGCGCGGGCCGCGATGTCGCGCTCGGCGTCGCCGGCGCTCCCGGCGATGGCGGTCTGGTGGCCGTCGTCGCGGAAGAGGGAGGCGAGCGAGAGCGCGAACGCGCTGTCGGGCTCGACGATGAGTACGCGCTTGGGATCCATGCGTTTTCGGGCCGAGTCTATCCCCGGGCCTCTCCGCGATCCAAGCCGGCCCCGGGCTCCTCTCGCCGTGGTGGGCGGCTCCCCCACCTCGGCCCCCGACCCCGCGTCCCCCCGAAGACGAGGGCCTTCCAAGGGCGGCGCCCAGGAGCCGTTCGCGCCCTTCGCGCTCCGTCACCCTTCGCCGCGCGGAAAGGCCCCTCGCGAGGGCGGGAAGCCCAAGGCCGCCTTCGCGAGGGCGCCTCAGCGCCGGCGAGCTCGCCGCACGTCGCGGGCCGACCGAGCGACCGCCCTCGACCACCCGCCCGAGGTCCTTTGGCGTGGGCCGGGGTCCCGGCGTCCGCACGGGCCCCTTCGCGCGAGCGCCGCGGAGGGCGCTCGGGCAAACCCCACCCGGGCGGCCCTCGCACGAACGGGCGAGACGAACGGAGACGAGGGCGAAACCGCGCGAGGACCCCGCTAACGGGTGGAGCCCCTGCCAGGAGCGCCCGATGGCACGGTTACCACCCTCATGGGTGTGACAGATGACCCGTCGAGGGGTGTGCCCTCTAGCTTCCACGGGAGGCGGGAGGGGTCAGGCAGGAGGGTATATATCGACCCGGGCGTCACCAAACACCCACGCTTTACAGCCACAGACCCTTCCGTATGCTTTGCAACATCTTGTAATTATTTGATATCGCCTCCACAGACGGAGAGGCACGCAATTTGTATCAGGTGAGCGGTGAGTCCTACCGGAGACCGTCCAACGGAAACCCGCCTCGATACTCCAACCTGAAGACTCGATTGCGGGTTCCCAACTCCTGTTACTCGCCAAAGCCAGTCGTGGACGGACGATTGGCTCCCCCCACCGTGGCAAACCCTGCGGGGTGACCCACGGAGACACCAGGGCGCCCAACGCCCAGAGCTGACGAGGCCGCGAAAGCGGCCTCTCGCTTTTCGGGCCCTCCCTTTCCTCGCCGCTCCTCTCGCTAGGCTAGGCCGCCCGGCGGACGGGCTCGGCCTTGGCCGCGGGCTCGCCGGGCCCGTTTGCGGCGCGCAGGGCCCCACCCCTGCGCGGGAGCGCCAGGGCGGCGAGGACGGCCACGAGCCTCAGGCCGGCCGAGCCCGCCAGGATGGGTCGCAGGGGAGCCACCGCGGCCGCGCCGGCCACCGCGCCACCGAGGGCGGAGGTGGCGGCGAAGGCCGCCCCGCCCGCCACCGCCACCGCGGCGAGGTAGAGAGGCCGCTCGCGCGGCGGCGCCACCTCGAGCGGCAGGGCGAAGCTCGCCACCGCGTGGCCGCCGAGGAGGACGCCGCCGACGGCGGTCTCGACGACGAGCGGCCAGGCGTGCCCGGCCGTGCTCGCGATCCAGGCCACCGGCGACGCAGCGAGCCCGGCGGTGCAGGCGAGCAGCACCCGCCGCGACCCCAGGCGGTCGACCACCCGGCCGAAGCGCGAGGTGCTCGCCACCTTGGCGAGGGCGAGGCCCGCGCCCTGGGCGGCGAGCTGCCCGTAGCCTAGGCCGAGGTCGCGCAGGAGGTAGAGGCCGAAGAAGGGCGCCGAGAGGCCGCAGGCGCCGTACCAGGCCACGGTGTAGGCGAGGAGCCCGCGGGCGCGCCGGTCGGCGAACGGGCGCACCATCGCCCCGAGGGAGAAGCACACCTCGTCGCCGCGGCGCGGTCGCGCGTGCTGGCGCGACATGAGGAACGCCGAGGCGGCGCCGGCCAGGCAGGCGACGAGCGCCAGCCCCTCGAGGACCCGGCCGCCGCTCCCGCGCGAGAGCCCCCGGTCGAGCGCGAGGCCGGCGGCGAGCGCGCACAGGCCGCCCGCCACCGTGCACAGCGCGGTCCTCCGCCCGAAGTAGCGCCCGCGGAGCGCCGGCGGGACGAGCTCGCCCATCCAGCTGTTCCAGGCGTTGTTCGCCACCATTCCGAGCCCGTGGTGCACCCCGGCCACCACGACGAGCACGGTCCGCCGCCCCTCGGGGCCGAGCGGGAGAATGGGCAGGAAGACGAGCGGCCAGAAGGCCTGCCAAGAGA